>NZ_FQLF01000004.1:0-300000 GCF_900120175.1 Oceanicoccus sp. KOV_DT_Chl | reverse complement strand
CGGTTTAGAATTTAAAGATAAAAACGTCATGCTGGTCGATGATTCCATTGTACGCGGTACGACATGCAAACAAATTATTGAAATGGCTCGTGATGCCGGTGCAGCCAAGGTGTATTTTGCCTCTGCTGCTCCACCAGTAAGGTACCCCAATGTTTATGGTATCGATATGCCATCTGCTGAAGAGCTCATCGCACATGGTCGCACTGAAGAGGAAGTAGGTGAGCTGATTGGTGCTGACTGGTTGGTGTATCAAGATCTTGATGATCTGATTGATAGTTCTGCTGAAGGTAATCGTTCTATCAAAAATTTTGATTGTTCGGTCTTTACCGGTGAGTATGTAACCGGTGATATCGATGCCGCATATTTAGCACGTATTGACGCTGAACGTAATGATGAAACAAAGTCCAAACAAGAGTCCGCAGATGAGGGGGCAGTGATGGCTTGCACAATGACGATGCCCTATAGCATTATTGGGCATTTTGAACCATCGACCGAATAATCGAGAACAAACAGGTAAACCAACATGTCACTTAAAGAAGAGCAGCGCCGAGCCGCCCTGGAGCATGCCCGGATCGATACGCTGGCGATTCGTGCCGGTCAAATACGTACGGCCGAAGGTGAGCATGCCGAGCCCATTTTTCCTACTTCCAGTTATGTATTTGATAGTGCTGCACAGGCCGCCGCTCGTTTTAAGGGGGATGAAAAGGGCAATGTTTATTCTCGCTACACTAATCCCACCGTACGCAATTTTGAGCAACGTATTGCCGCGCTGGAAGGCGCCGAGGCGGGAGTGGCTACTGCATCAGGCATGGCAGCCATACTGAGTACTTGCATGGCCTTATTAGCAGCCGGTGATCATGTTGTCTGCTCTCGCAACGTGTTTGGCACCACCACCAATCTATTTTTAAAATATTTATGCAAGTTTGGCCTTGAAGTCAGTTTTGTTGATTTAGTGGACCTCGATGATTGGGCGTCAGCAATTAAACCTAATACCAAATTATTATTTTGCGAAACGCCTTCGAACCCTATTTGTGAAGTAGCCGACTTAAGTGCGCTATCAGTGTTGGCTAAAAAACATCAGTGTCTGTTTGTGGTTGATAATTGTTTCTGTACACCCGCATTACAAAAACCAATCGACTTTGGTGCCGATCTGGTTATTCACTCTGCGACTAAATACCTTGATGGTCAAGGTCGTTGCGTAGGGGGCTGTGTAGTCGGCAGGCATGAGCAAATTGAAGAAATTGTCGGTTTTCTACGTACCTGTGGTCCGACTATGAGTCCCTTTAATGCCTGGGTATTTTTAAAAGGTCTGGAAACACTGCGCTTGAGAATGGATGCACACAGTGCTAATGCTCTAGCTCTCGCGCAATGGCTGGAACAACAGGATGCAGTGGAGAAAGTCTTTTATTCAGGTTTGGATTCTCACCCGGGCAAGCCCTTGGCAACCAAGCAACAGCGCGGTTACGGCGGGGTACTCTCATTCCGGGTTAAAGGCGGTCGCGACGAAGCCTGGCGCTTTATCGATGCCACTCGCATTTGTTCATTAACCGCCAACTTGGGCGATGTTAAAACCACCATCGTTCATCCTGCTACGACCACGCATGGCCGTTTAACCGATGAACAGCGCGCTGCAGCCAGCATAAGCGATAACTTAATTCGCCTTGCAGTGGGCTTGGAAGATATTGAAGATCTTAAAATCGATATGCAGCGGGGTTTAGACGCACTTTAAACCAGCGTTTATTCCGCCAACGTTTCTGACTATAAAATTGGTTGCAATCGTTATTGCCTATGAGCTGCTAAATTCTTAGTGTTTCGCTTACTTTAAGAAGGGAAACAAAGATGGCTTATATCGTCACCCAAGCATGTATTGGCAACAAACATACCGACTGTGTTGATGTGTGTCCGGTCGACGCATTTCGTGAAGGGCCGGAGATGCTCTTTATCGATCCTGAAGTTTGTATCGATTGTAATGCCTGTCTCACTGAATGCCCTGAGCGCGCTATTTTTCCAGCATCATCAGTACCTGCAACGATGCGGCATTTTATCGATCTCAATGCCGTAAATTCCCAGCTGTATCCATTAATAAGTGAAAGCATTCATCGTCAAGCTCACACCACTCATTCCAGTGCGGCAGCAAGGTTTGCCGTCGTCGGCTCAGGTCCCTCCGGCTTTTATACCGCAGATGCATTATTAAATAAGATGCCATCAGCGCAGGTCGATATTTTTGAACGCCTACCGACACCATTTGGATTGGTGCGTTATGGCGTGGCGCCGGATCATCCCAAGATTAAATCAGTAAGTAAAAATTTTGAACGGGTGGCGGAATCTCCGCAGGTACGTTTTTTTGGTAATGTGAATGTAGGTACTGATTTATCGGCGGAGGATTTACGCCAGCACTACCATGCTGTTGTTTACAGCACCGGTGGGTCTAACAGTAAAACACTGGCCATACCCGGTGCAGAACTAGGTAACGTATTTGGCTCTTCGGAGTTTGTCGGCTGGTATAACGGCCACCCTGAGCATCAAGCGTTACTGCCTGATTTGTCATCCGGTTCGGCCGTGGTGATTGGTATGGGCAACGTCGCGCTGGATATTGCACGTATATTATCGGCAGAGCAACTACAGCAAACGGACATTGCCGATCAGGCACTTACAGCTATTGCTAATAGCAATATCAAAGATGTTTATCTATTAGCCCGTCGTGGTGCTATGCAAGCAGCCTTTACGCCTAAAGAGCTAGAGCAGTTAATGGCTATGCCAGAAATCGACCTCGTTGTTGATAGTAATGATCTCGCGCTTGATAGCCAATCTTTAATTGAATTAGAACAACCGGAATGTAGTGAAGCAAAGCAAAATATACACTTGTTACAAAAAATAGCGGCGGGCAACGTTAATAAACAGGTCGCAGCTAAAACGATTCACTTTATGTTTGGTTTGAGCCCCACCGCAATCAAAGAAAATAGTAATGGCAAAACGTTATCTGCAAGCCGCAATAGGTTGCAACGGGGTGCAGACGGAAAAGTAAGCGCTGTTGCTACTTCTGAAAGTATCATTCTATCGACAGGGTTAGTGATTAACGCAACGGGATACCAAGGTGAACCCATTACCGGTTTACCTTTCGATCAGCAGCAGGGGGTAATCACCCATCATAATTCGTGTATTGATCTAGCAAGAAAACAACCGCAGGAGTATGTCTCCGGGTGGATTAAACGCGGTGCCAGTGGTGTGATTGGTAGCAATAAGCAATGTGCCGCTGACACGGTCGATGAATTATGTGCCAATTTTTCAGTCGGGATCGATGCCGATACGTGTCAAGACATAAGTACACTATTACAGCAGCGCCACATTGATTACGTCAGTTTTAGCGACTGGAAGCTACTGGATAACTATGAACAAGAACAAGGTAAGCGAGAAGGGCGCCCGCGGGTTAAAGAAACCAACATTAACCGTATGCTGCAGATTATCCGTGACATTAAATCGCGGGAGGTAGCGGAAAATGATGCACAACATGCATTACCGATAAAAACACATTTTCGCAGTTGTACCCTCTGTGAGGCTATGTGCGGCGTTAAAATAGAATTTCAAGGCGATAAAATACTGTCCATTATTGGTGACGAAAATGACCCGCACAGCCAGGGCCATATTTGCCCCAAAGGTTATTCCCTGCAAGATCTACATAACGACCCCGACCGATTGAAAAAACCGTTGCAGAAAGTAGATGGCCAATGGTTAGAAATATCCTGGGAGGAAGCACTTGATATTACCGCCGGCAAGCTAGCTGAAATACAAGCACAGTATGGTAACGACTCAGTAGCGGGTTACTGGGGTAATCCGACCTCGCATAACTTTGGTTTACTGTTAGCGACGGGAAAAATTCGCAAAGCGCTAGGCAGCCGCAATTTATTTACCGCCGCCTCACTTGATCAAATGCCTCATCAATTAACCTCTTACCTGATGTTTGGTCATGCGCAGGTGTTTACGATTCCCGATATTGACCGCACTGACTATATGCTTATGTTAGGCGCAAATCCGGCGGTCTCTAACGGTAGTTTGATGTCTGCTGGTGATGTCCTCAAGCGTCTGGAGGGAATAAAACATCGTGGAGGCAAGTGGGTACTGATCGATCCTAGAAAAACTGAATCGACACTCTATGCATCAGAGCACCATTTTATTCGGCCAGCCAGTGATGCGCTATTTTTAATCGGTATCATTCAGCATATTATTCAATACCGGCTTTATAAACCTGGTCATCTCGAACCGATAATGAATCAATGGGAGCAGTTGCTGACGCTGTTTGATCATTTTTCACTAACTGATATTTCTGGGTTGTGCGGTATTGCTGAACAACATATCCAGCGCATCGCCGAAGAATTCAGTGCCGCCGAAAGCGCCGTTTGTTATGGGCGGATGGGAATATCTACCCAAACTTTTAGTACCCTTAATCATTGGCTAATCAATGTGCTGAATATTATTACCGGCAATATGGATCGTGCAGGCGGTATGATGTTTACCACACCGGCGATGGACTCCGCGGTACAAGCCAGTGCTGCAGGCAGTTTTGCCAGTTACCATACCCGCGTGCGAGGTTTGCCCGAGTTTAATCGTGAGTTTCCAACAGCGGCTATGGCCGAAGAAATGCTGACACCCGGGGAAGGTCAGGTCCGTGGTTTTATATGTATTGCTGGCAACCCGGTATTGTCTTCGCCTAATGGCAGGCAGTTGGATCAGGCGTTAGAACAGCTAGACTTTATGGTATCGGTTGATTTCTATCTAAACGAAACCTCCAGACATGCTGATATTATTCTCCCGCCTACCGGTCCCTTAGAGCACGAGCAATTTGATTTAGTGTTTAATTTATTAGCCGTACGCAATGTCGCCAAATTTTCCGAACCACTGTTCGAGCATGCGGAAGGAGCACTATCAGACTGGGATATTATGCAGGGTTTGATCAGCCGTCTTGACGAGCATAAAGGCTTGTCGACAAAAGAAGGGGCTGAACCAACACCCAGGCAAATACTTGATTTTTCATTGCAACACGGCCCCTATAGAAAATCGTTTACTGAATACAGAGGTACGGAGCAAATACATCACGATCAAGGTCTCAGTCTACAGGTATTAAAACAGTTTGAGCATGGCCTGGATTTAGGTCCATTAGACGCACGTTTTCCTGACCATTTATTTACCTCGGATAAAAAAATTCATCTACTCCCTGAACCTATCATGCAAGATCTTGAAAGATTTTATGCTGGGATTGACGCTTTACTTAAACCCGACGCATTACTGCTAATCGGGCGCAGGGATTTGCGTACCAATAATTCATGGATGCATAACAGTCAGCGACTGATTAAAGGGAAGGACCGTTGTTCGTTGTTGATTCACCCGAATGATGCTAAAACGCAGGGTCTGGAAAACCAACAGCAAGCAAAAATTAAGTCACGGGTTGGCGAGCTGATTGTTGATATCAAACTGACCGAAGACATCATGCCTGGTGTTGTTTGTCTTCCTCACGGCTGGGGTCATAGCCGCCAGGGTATTGGTTTACGCGTCGCGCAAACTCAGCCCGGTGTAAACAGCAATGACTTAACAGATGAATTAAACGTTGATCAATTATCGGGTAACGCGGTACTTAATGGCATCCCCATACAATTGCAGGCCATTTAGAGTAAAAAGGGGTTTTTAAATCAGTCAGCTCCCTGTTAGTCTATGCCTACGTTGTTAAGGCTGGTTAGGGGCATCTTATTTCATGCAAAAAAAAATAGACCAGGCCGTAGCCGAAATTAGTACGGTACTGCTAGGTAAAGAATCTCAAGTCCGACTGGCATTGTGCTGCTTACTAGCCAAAGGCCACTTATTAATCGAAGACCTGCCTGGGATGGGTAAAACCACCTTATCTAATGCCTTGGCCAGAGTGTTAGGTTTAGAGTATCAGCGTGTTCAGTTTACCAGTGACTTATTGCCCGCCGATATTTTAGGTGTTTCGGTTTTTAATCGTGATACTTCTGCATTTCAATTTATTCCCGGGCCTATTTTTACTCAAGTATTATTGGCTGATGAAATTAATCGCACAACGCCAAAATCACAAAGCGCGTTACTTGAAGCAATGGAAGAAGGGCAGGTCACCATAGAAGGACAGACGCGAGAACTACCGGCTCCATTCTTTGTTATCGCTACTCAAAACCCGGCAACGCAATCTGGTACCTATCCATTACCCGAATCTCAACTCGATCGATTTTTGATGCGTCTTTCTTTAGGTTACCCTGACCCTGATGCCGAACGAAAATTATTACTTGGTGAAGATAACAATAAAAAACTCGCACGCATGCGGCAGGTTATCAGCGTTGCAGAACTGGTCAGTATTCAGCAGGCGGTTAACGAGATCCATTGTTCGGATAGTTTGCTAGATTATGTCCAGCGCTTGGTCGCAAGTAGCCGTGATAATCAACAATTTGTCTGTGGTTTATCGCCTCGTGGTGCCTTGGCGTTGTTGCGCTGCGCTAAAACCTGGGCGCTAATGTCTGGTCGTGGCCACGTGGTACCGGAAGATGTGCAAATGGTACTACCATCCGTTGCTGAGCACCGGTTAGGCACAGCAAGCGATTATCAGCATCAGAGTCGCGGCCTTGCCTATAAGTTACTGGAAGACGTGGCTGTTATCGGGTAATACTCATGTTTAACTTGCTGAAAAAAACCATTCAACAGCGCTTTAAGCAATGGTTAGATCGGCGCATCCCTTCTCAAAAATCTATTACGCTTAATCAGCGTCGTATTTTTATTTTTCCATCAGCTCAGGGGCGCTGGTTCAGTGCAGTGTTATTGGTAATGTTAATTGCCGCAATTAACTACCAAAACAATATGATGTTTGCCTTCGTCTTTATGTTGTCCAGCGTTTTTGTAGTCGTTGTGCTACATACCTATGCCAACCTATCGGGATTAACCATTACTGCAGGTAAAGCCAAGCCGGTTTTCAGCGGCGACAATGCGGAGCTTGAGGTTATTCTTCAGCGGCATGGCAGTAGCCCTTATTTTGACATCAATGTTAGCTGGCCCGAGAGTGAGGGTCGACTGGTATCATTGCTGGATCATCAAAGTGAATCGGTGTTACTCCATTTACCTGTCAGTGATCGCGGTTTATTTACTCCGCCGCGTCTTTTGATTGAGACCTTTTATCCGCTTGGTTTACTGCGCTGTTGGAGCTGGTTAGCTTTGGATATTCAGGTGCTGGTCTATCCGCGTCCGTTGGAGTGCAAACTGCCAATCACTCTGGCAGCGACTTCAGAAAGTGATGGTGAACTTATAGCAGCGGTCGGTAGTGACGAATTTGATGGCTTTAAAACCTATCAGGCAGGGGACCCATTAAAGCATGTTTTCTGGAAAGGCTACGCCAAAGGCCAGACGCTGCAAACCAAGCAATTTGCCGCCTATCGTGAACAACATTGCTGGCTCGATATTAATGACTTTGCTGGTAGTACCGAACAACGTTTGTCGCATATCTGTTATTGGGTATTAAAATTGGAGCAGACAGAGGATGATTATGGTTTGCGTTTAGGCGACCTGCTTATTGAACCCGGTAACGGCATCGGTCATCAACAAAATATTTTAAAGGCTCTCGCGCTTTACGGTAGGGGGACATAGCCGATGGCCGTGTCATGGCAGGTTCCGCGCAATTGTCTCGCCTGGATTTTAATCTCACAAATGGCGTTAATTGCGCCACACTTTGAACGCCTACCCTGGTGGGTGCTGGCCTCCTATGCTATCTGCGCTTGTTGGCGAATAATGATATATCAAGGGCGTTGGTCAAAGCCGCCCAGCTGGCTAAAAATATTATTGACGCTACTTTGTTGCGGCGGCATCTATCAAAGCTATGGCTCGCTTATTGGTATGGAACCAACGGTGGCATTATTGATTACCGGGTTCTGCTTAAAGCTGCTTGAACTTTCCAGCAAGCGGGACGTGTATGTGCTGCTGTTTCTTGCTTACTTTGTTGCTATCACCGCTTTTTTGTTTTCACAGAATTTTTTCCTGGTTGTCTTCGTTTTTTTTACAAGTGGATTGATAACTACTGCCTTAGTTGCATTACATCAACACCATTATCAGCAATTTGAACTCGCCAGTTTAAAAAAAGGCTTACTTATCGTACTCCAATCGGTACCAATCATGGTGGTATTGTTTATTATCTTTCCACGATTCGAACCTTTATGGAAAGTACCTTCATTTTCGGAGCAGGCTAAAACCGGCGTTAGTGAAGTCATGTCTCCAGGTGACATCTCACAACTTAGCAATAGTAGCGATCTTGCTTTCAGGGCAGTATTCAGAGATGAAGTTCCTGCGCGTAATAAACTCTATTGGCGCGGGCTGGTGTTGTCTGAATTTGATGGGAGAAGTTGGCGTCAGGGTAGGCGTGCGGAAGATGTACTCTCCTCTCTAGAGGCCATGCGACTGTATAATAAATTTGAAAACCCGATAAGTTATCGAATTATTCAGGAAGCCACATATCGCAACTGGCTATTCACTTTAGCGTTGGCTTATAGCAAAGATCCAACCGTGAGAATGGTGAATGATTACCGGTTGATAAGTACCAAAGAAATTAGTAAACGCATTGAATATCAGATTTGGTCAGATACTGATCGTCTTATTCAGCCCGAGCTGAGTTCAGAGCAGCGACTTTTTGAAACCCGATTACCTGAATATGGTAATCCGGAGTCCCATCAGTTTGCTCAGCGATTACATCGCGAAGCGGGTAGTGACCAGAAATATATCGATGCAGTATTGGCAATCTATCGACAACAAAAATTCGTATACACATTATCACCACCAGCTTTAGGCGAGCACTCTATTGATGAATTTTTATTTACCACTAAACGCGGATTTTGTAGTCATTATGCCAGTAGCTTTGTTTTCTTAATGCGTGCTGTCGGTATTCCTGCGCGCGTTGTTGCTGGCTATATGGGCGGGGAGATTAATCCCCTTAATGGCACAGTGTTGGTTCACCAGTTTGATGCCCATGGCTGGGCTGAAGTATGGCTGCCCGGTGAAGGCTGGCGTAGAGTAGATCCTACCGGAGCGGTCTCTCCCGACCGTATTGAATTTGGTCTTGAAGCAGCTTTAGCACAAGAGGGTGATTTTTTATCCGGCTCACCATTATCCCCATTACGTTACCGAAAAGTTGCCTGGATAAATAAATTGCGACTACAGCTAGATGCCTTTAATTATTATTGGTCAATAAAAGTATTGCAATATGATGACAAAAAACAGCGTAAAACGTTTAATGATTTGTTAGGAGGTGCCGATCCTTGGCGCATCGGTGTGTTTTTGATGGCGATAGGCGGCCTAGTAATGGGCGTTATCGGTTTACGCTTATTAAAGGGCAGAGGCAAGCCGCAACTAATGCCGGAAGTGCGCCTATATTTGAAACTGTGTGATCGATTACAGAAAAAAGGGTTTGTTCGTGAAAATAACGAAGGTGCGATTGAATTTGCCCGTCGTGTCGCCAAACAACAGCCTCTATTAAAAACTGAATTGTTAGCGGTGACCCGCAGTTTTGTTGATCTAAGTTATACGCCTCTGGATGGCCAACAAAAAAAATTACTCTTTAAACAGTATCAATTAGATCTTGTTAAATTGAATAAACGGCTAGTGACTATTAAAAAAAGGTAGAAGGATTATATCGTTTTGAATGTGCATAAAAAAACCCGAGGTTAAACTCGGGTTTTTTTATGTGAGCTCGACACTTACATTTTTACTTCATCAATCTGCACAGCGTTGATCTTGGCACTATCCGCAGCTTCCTGGAAGGATGCAATCTGATCAAAATTCATATATCGATAGATTTCAGACGACATTGAATCCAGATCTTTAGCGTATTCCATATATTCTGCAGGCGTTGGCAATCGACCCAAAATTGAGCCTACCGATGCCAGCTCTGCCGATGTCAGATAAACGTTAGCACCATCACCTAGACGGTTGGGGAAGTTTCGGGTCGAGGTCGAAAGTACAGTACTGTTAGCGGCTACCCGTGCCTGATTACCCATACACAAAGAGCAACCCGGCATTTCAGTACGTGCACCTGACTTACCGAAGATATTGTAATAACCTTCCTCCATCAAAGTGTGCTCGTCCATTCTGGTTGGCGGTACGATCCACAAGCGGGTAGAGATACCACCAGCAGCATGTTTGTCTAACAATTTACCTGCGGCGCGGAAGTGACCAATATTGGTCATACAAGAACCTATAAACACTTCGTCTACTTTATCGCCAGCAACGTCAGACAACATTTTAGCGTCATCCGGGTCATTAGGGCAGCAAACGATAGGCTCTTTGATTTCGTTAAGGTCAATTTCAATAACCGCAGCGTATTCAGCATCGGCATCGCCAGTCATTAACTCCGGGGTTGCTAACCAGGCTTCCATAGCTTGTGCGCGGCGCTCTAACGTTCGTGCGTCACCGTAGCCTTCGCTGATCATCCAGCGCAATAGGGTGATGTTTGAGCGCAGGTATTCGCTAACCGAATTTTCATCCAGTGCAATAGTACAGCCGGCGGCAGAGCGTTCAGCTGAGGCATCAGATAATTCAAAAGCCTGTTCAACGGTTAGATTTTTCAAACCCTCAATTTCAAGAATACGACCAGAAAAAATGTTTTTCTTGCCTTTTTTCTCTACCGTTAATAAACCTTCCTGAATTGCCTGATAAGGAATGGCGTGAACTAAATCGCGCAACGTAATACCCGGCTGCATTTCACCTTTAAACCGAACCAAAACTGATTCGGGCATATCCAGTGGCATAACACCGGTGGCGGCAGCGAAAGCGACCAGACCAGAACCAGCAGGGAATGAAATACCCATTGGGAAACGCGTGTGCGAATCGCCACCGGTACCGACAGTGTCAGGTAGCAGCATGCGGTTTAGCCAAGAGTGGATAATACCGTCGCCAGGGCGCAGTGAAACACCACCACGGGTCATAATAAAATCAGGCAGAGTGTGCTGAGTATCTATATCAACAGGTTTTGGGTAGGCGGCTGTATGACAGAAAGACTGCATGGTTAAATCGGCAGAAAAACCCAGACAAGCCAAATCTTTTAACTCATCGCGCGTCATTGGCCCAGTTGTATCTTGTGAGCCAACAGTGGTCATTTTAGGTTCGCAATAAGTACCGGGCGAATGCCGTCAACACCACAGGCTTTACCCACCATTTTCTGACCTAGCGAGAAACCTTTGCCGCTATCAACCGGAGCAACCGGCGTACGGAATAATTCTGATATGGGTAAGCCTAATGATTCGCGTGCTTTGGTGGTTAGACCACGACCGATAATCAGGTTAATACGTCCACCGGCCTGAACTTCATCCAATAACACTTCTGACTTAAGTTCAAATTCACTGATAGTAGCGCCGGCTTCATTAAGAATTTTGCCTTCATAGGGACGGATTTCAATGACGTCACCCATATTCAAATCATCAACTGGTGCTTCAAATACCAAAGCGCCAGCATCTTCCATTGTATTGTAAAAAATCGGCGCGACTTTACCGCCAATACAAATACCGCCACCGCGCTTGTTAGGAACACCTGGCAGATCATCACCGAAGAACCACAGTACTGAGTTAGTCGCAGACTTACGTGATGAACCGGTGCCCACAACATCGCCAACAAAGGCAACCGGGAACCCCTTGGCTTTGACTTCATCAATTTGTGACATTGGGCCTGTTACACCGTGCTCTTCTGGAGTAAGTCCATCGCGAGTCATCTTGAACGCGGCGCGGGCGTGTAGTGGAATATCAGGACGTGACCAGGCATCAGGGGCAGGGGATAAATCATCGGTATTAATTTCACCGGTCACTTTAAATACAGCCACCTTAATACTTTCCGCAACTTTTTCCTGAGAAGTAAACCACTCGGCATCGGCCCAGGACTGCATGACTGCTTTGGCCTGCTCATTACCTGCTTTCGCTTTTTCTTCAACATCGTGGAAAGCATCAAACATTAGTAAGGTGTGCTTGAGTTCAACTGCAGCAAGTTCGGCAAGGTCCGGATTGTCCAGCGCGTTAACCAAGGTCTCAATATTGTAGCCACCCAGCATCATGCCGAGTAATTTTACGGCGTGTGGCTTATCGATTAGAGAACAGCTGACTTCACCGGTGACGATGGCAGATAAAAAACCTGCTTTAACGTAGGCGGCTTCATCAACGCCAGGCGGTACACGATTGGTGATCAGGTCTAACAGGTATTCTTCTTCACCTGCTGGTGGGCTTTTTAATAAATCGACTAAGCCTGCAACCTGCTCCGGGTTTAACGGCTTGGGGGAATGTTGTCGGCGGCGCGTTCTTCTACGTGTTTGCGATAAGCTTCTAGCACGGTTTACTCCTCAGTGGTTGTGTCCTCAGGTGGACGATACCCAAGCTGCTGGGATTGCCATCAGTTGGGGCTGTCGATGCCCACATCGACCGGGTACTTGTTGCTCAATCAGTGAGCAAGCAAGCCTTAAAAATATGACGGCGCATTATACTGAAATTGCCCAGTGAAGTTAAGTTGTTGAATGATCATAGCCAATGTTTATTGCTATGCCCGTTATTAGCCGGGTGAATATTTCTGTTTACTCTGTCTCGGTTTGACTATTCGGTAATATTTAATGGTTCTATCAATGGGTTAGGCACGCTAGAATAGCCATCGAAAACAATAAGACCTAGTCGATATTCATTACCTATTAGTCGAGCGTTGAGTGAGTAAGCAGTTAGTTGATCGAGTTAAAACCCCCTGCATTGGTGTCTGTTCAACGGGTATAGGCGATAGTGTATGCCGTGGCTGTAAACGTTTCGCCCATGAAGTTATACACTGGAATGGCTATAGCGAACCGCAAAAGCGCATTATTGATAAGCGGCTGGAAGAATTCCTGGCGCAAATCGTCGAAACAAAATTACGTGTTACTGATCCTGAGTTATTACGCTGGAATCTCGAAACACAGCAAATCCGCTTTCCTATCAACAAAAGCCCCTATATCTGGGCCTATGAATTGTTGCGCGCCGGTGCCAGCCAGCTCAAGGATTTGTCCCGCTATGGTTTGCAGTTAGATGCCCAGTATATTGATACTGATTTAAGAGAATTAAGACTCGCTATTGATGCCGAGTTTTATCTGCTCTCTGAAGCCCATTATCTGCGTTATTTTATCCCGTCTGCTGCCGATCCGGATGACACATCGGCGCAACAGCACGCACCTGCTGTTTCAGGTCTATAAATGAAACTGCGACGTATCCTATTGCTGATTATAGGCATCAGCCTGACAGCCTGTGGTGGTGGCGGAGGTGGCTCAAGCAGCGAGACGACTGCAGCTAATACCAGTCCGGGGAATGGCGAACTACCGGAATTATCCAATGACAGTGCCAGTCTTGATGGTGGGTTTTCATCAGCCCCGGCAATGATTTCTAACAGTGCGGGCATGCTGTCTTGCACCACCGAGGCCCTGATTGACCCTGCCAGCACTATTACGGGCTCTATTGCTTACCAGCGGGTGCCCTTAACGAGAAGTGGGCTGGATTATAACAACATCATTGACTTACCTGCGCGCGGGCTAATTGTTGAGGCCGTTGATGCGAATAACGGTAGCTGCAGTGAGGATGTTGTCGCGGCTACGTTAAGCAACGGTCGCGGCGAATATGGATTGAATGTGCCAGTGAATCAAGCGGTATGCATTCAGGTACGTGCGCAGTTATATAGGGGTAATAACAACAGCGGCGCCAGCTGGAATATTCAGCTAACCGATAATACTCAAGATAATGCCCCTTATTATTTAATTGATGACAGAGTAGCTACACCTGACAACTTGTCAGAGCGTCACCTTTTAGCTGCTGCCGGTACTGAAAATCTGGCCAGTGACTATACACAAACAAGAGCAGCTGCCCCGTTTGCTATTTTGGATGTTGCCTGTGAAGCAATAGATACTTTACTGACGGTTGATAGCAATATAGAACTACCGCTTTTGTATGTTCACTGGAGCAAAAATAATACTGTTGCCAAAGCCAGTGATGATAAGAGCTTGGATGAAGGTGATATTGGAGGCGCTTTTTTCAAGCAGTCGCAAACAACCCAAAATGGCACTACCGTATCCGTTATCAACCAAATTTATTTACTGGGTGATGAGGACAGTAATACCGACGAATACGATCCCCATGTCATTACGCACGAATTTGCCCATTATATTTCTGCCAATTTTGGTCGCTATGATGCTCGCGGAGGCAGTCATATTCTTGGGCAGCGGCTGGATATGCGACTGGCGTTTGAAGAGGGGTGGGCTGATGCGTTTTCTGCTATCGCTCTGGACTCGGCCAGCATAGATATTGTCGAGGACGCAAGTAATTATCGGGATAGTTCAGGTATCAATCAATCAAGAACATTTCGGTTTAATCTTGATGCCAATAATAAATCCGGTAGGGGCTGGTACAGCGAGGCTTCCGTTTATTCAATTCTGTACAATCTTTTTGATGATAGCAATGACGGGGTGAACGATCAGGTAAGTCTGGGCTTTGTCCCTCTGTTCGAAACACTAACGTCTTCAGCGCTAAAACAATCCGATGCGTTCATTAGTCTTTATCCTTTTATTAATCGATTAAAAGCTACACGCAGCGAAGATTATAGTATTGATACGCTATTAGCCGATCAGGATTTTGAAAGTATCAATAGTGATTTCGGTATAGAAGAAGACCCCACCAATAATGATATTTCGAACAATGATGATATCGTAGCTGTCTATAGTGAGCTGCTGATTTCGCAAGTGTTAACACTTTGCTCAACTGATCAGTATGGTCTGGAAAACAAGCTGGCCAATTACCAGTTTGCTTATTTTAACGCCACACAAAATAAGACCTATGCGTTCACCGTTACGCCAGTCAGTGACGGATCTGCCACTGACAATGGCAAAGGGTCAATCGAAATCTACCGTCGCGGCGTGCTACAGGCTTACCATGCAGCAGACAATTATGGGGAGAGTCTGGACTTTAGTGTACCGCTATCAGGGGTTTATACTATTGCTTTAGCGCATGCTGATAATGTTGATAGCGACCTGCCCAGCCCGGGGCGATACTGTTTTGAACTGAGGGTTGATGGATAATGGCTGACAAAGTAAATAAATATCTAGTGTCTTTGCTTATTATTCTCTCGGCAGCAGCCTGCATGGCGGAACTACCAGAGCAGCCTGTTGTGCCGCAATCTTCTCAGACTGTGCAGTTGATACGTAGCCCGGCAGCCAATGCTTCGTCACCTTATGCGATGGAATATCAATGGCTGCATGAGCTGCAAGTTAATGTGCCGGCCACGCTTTCACTGCAATGGTCTATGCCTGCCCATCACGGTATGTCGTTGGCGTTTATTCCTTCAACTGATTATCAGCTAGCAGGATTGGAACCGTTGTATTTCAGTGATGAGCAGGGCGCCTTGCAAATAACATTGCAAATTACGCCATTACATAGTGGAAAGTCCTACATCAAATTTTCAGCCAATAGCCTCGATGGTTTGAGCCAACAAGCCTTTGCTATTGTCGTCAGAATCCAGCAAGAGGCAGCGGCCGAAAAGGCCCACTCGGATATAAAGCGCATTGCGCTCCCAGCCATTACTCATTAATCTTATTATCTATGCAAGATCTTACAGCTATAAATAACTTTTTGCTTTGCGAAACACCCGATAGCTGGGTTGAAACCGCGCTTGAAAATCAAGACATTATGTTGATTGATCACGCCAACTGTGAAAAAAAAGCAGCGTCTACTGCAATCAATATGATTTATCGCTATGTGGAAAAATATGATTTATTAAACAAAATGTCACGGCTTGCAAGAGAAGAACTACGCCATTTTGAACAGGTTATTCTGATTTTAAAAAAGCGTGACATTGAATATGTGCAACTTACCTCGTCACGCTATGCTAGCGAGATGCGCGTAGGTTTCCGCACTCATGAGCCTGCCAAATTAATTGACTCATTAATTATAGGTGCGTTTATCGAAGCTCGTTCCTGTGAGCGCTTTGCTAAAATTGCACCACATCTGGATCCAGAATTGCAATTATTTTATTTATCGCTGTTAAAGTCCGAGTCGCGACACTTTCTTGACTATTTGAATTTAGCCAGGAAGTATTCGGATACCGCTATTGATGAGCGAGTGGCATATTATGCGGAGCTGGAAAAAACCCTGGTACTTAAACCTGATACCGAATTTCGTTTTCATAGCGGACCGTTGACAAGCTAGCGCTGACATTGATTCCGCAGGATAAAAACATAGATTACGATTATGACTACATCATCCATCCTCGTTTGGGATATCCATACACGACTATTTCACTGGGCTCTTGTGCTAGCGGTGACTTTATCACTCACTACCGGCTTGATTGCCGAACCAGATTGGATGCCTATACATTTTTATAGCGGTTATGTTGTTATTGGCTTGCTAATATTTCGTTTGCTTACTGGCATATTTGGCCAGGACTACGGGCATTTTAAACACTTTCACTTGTCTATTAAATCTGTCGCAGCCTACTGGCGCAGCAAACAAAATTTCACCGGACACAATCCGCCAGGATCGTGGATGGTGGTATTTATGCTAGTTATTCTATCCGCGCAGGCACTCAGCGGACTGATGACCACGGACGACATTTTTTATGAAGGCCCTTGGGTGTATTGGGTTGACGATAGCTGGGTGAGTATTGCCAGCAGTATTCACGCCGGCAATTTCAGGATGATATTACTCTTAATTGCGATGCATATTCTCGCTATTGCTTTTTATCACTTTTGGCGTAAAAAAATCTAACGCTGCCAATGATCATCGGGTCCAAAAAAATCGACATCCAGGCAGCCGCAGCTCAACCTATGTCATTGCTGCGACTACTGGTAATTTCAGGGGTAGCTATAGCCATAACCTACACTCTGATTACACTAGAGTCGCTCTGATTTTATTTATCTTTAAAATCATCATGGCAGTTCTTGCAGGATTTACCCAGTGCTTGGGCGGCAGCACCGTATGTCGCCATATCCTTTGTTGATGCTACAGCAAAGGCATCGGCATTTAGCAGAAATTCATCCATCGCCGCTTTAAATACTTCTGGCTGCTCCCATATGGCTGGTAACGCTTTGGTTTTTCCTTTGCCACTCCCCGCAGGAAATGTTTCTACAGAAATTTTGGCTAGGCGTGCTATAGATTCAGCATGAAACTGTTGATTGCCGCTGAATTGGTCCATACCTTTCATGGTTGAAAAAGCGGCACCAAAATGACCGCCGATTGCTTCCATTACTCCTTGTCGGTGTTTGATGATAGTTTTCGATGAATCACCATAGGCTGTACCAGCCGCTAACAGAGCACAAAAAGCAATGGAGATAATTTTTATAATCGTTTTATTACTATTAGACATACTCATTCCTCAGAAAGTTATTTAACGCTAGCTTATTTTACAATCGGGTATTGGCGCAATTCAAAGTTATGATCAGCTGGATAATTTAACACCCATGCATGTTGATCCCAATCACCCAGAACAATGCGCTGACACAGAGTGTCGCCTACAGTTAACTGGTGAATGGCGGGGCGGTGAGTGTGCCCATGAATTAACACTTCGGTGTTGTAATCATTTAGCAAGCACTGAACAGCCTGACTATTAACATCCATAATATCTTCGGCCTTGTTGCTATTAGCCTGCTTGCTTTGCATCCGCAACTGCTCGGCTAACTGCCGTCGCACGGCTAATGGCTGTGATAGTAAATCTGCCTGCCATTGCGGCGAACGACATTGCTGACGAAAGGCCATATAGTCCGTATCATCTGTGCACAACGCATCGCCATGTGCCAACAGCACCTGCCTGCCATAGAGATTAATCACAGTGGGATCTGCTAACAAGGTGCAGCCTGTTTTCTGGCAGAACACTTCGCCAATCAGAAAATCACGATTTCCATGCATGATATATATTCTGGTGCCATCGCTAGCACAATGACGCAGCGCTGCAATGACTTGTTCTATCAACGCCGAAGTATCATCGTCACCCAGCCACACCTCAAAAAAATCACCAAGGATATACAAGGCATCTGCTGTTGGTGCTTGCTGGGTGAGTAGATCCAAAAACGCCCGGGTGACTGCCGGGCGCATGGGTCCAGATGCAAGTCTGAAATAAATAGCGTAGTCATGCTAGTACTTAGTCAGCCAATACTGCCGATTCAACAATAACATCTTCAGCGGGAACATCTTGATGGCCGCCCTTGGAGGTAGTGTCTACTCCCTTGATTTTATTAACTACGTCCATGCCATCGGTGATTTTGCCGAACACTGCATAGCCCCAGCCCTGAGAGTTTTTACCCGTGTGGTTGAGAAAATCGTTGTCCTTTACATTGATGAAAAATTGCGCACTGGCCGAGTGAGGGTCCATAGTGCGAGCCATGGCCAAAGTGCCAACGGTATTTTTTAAGCCGTTATCCGCTTCGTTTTCGATTTGTTCACGGGTTTCTTTCTGTTTCATCCCGGGCTCAAAACCGCCACCCTGGACCATAAAATTATCAATGACACGGTGGAAAATAGTGCCGTCGTAATAGCCGTCTTTTACATACTGCTCAAAGTTCGCTGCAGTCTTCGGTGCCTTGTCATAATCCAGCTCGATGGTGAAATCACCGTAGTTTGTTTTAAAAATAACCATATTCTCTCTACCTTGTAAGTTTGGTGGCGTGATTCGTACTTTTGATAGGTGTGTTGCCAAATAAAAAAGCTATAATAAGTGTTTTGCCTGTCGGGCGGAACCCTATTGCTTTAAAAGCAGCAGGGAATCTGTCAGTGACAAAAGCCCGTCTATTTAGACCTAGTACATGGATATCCATATTCAATGAGTAATACACCCGCAGAAAGTGCCAAAGCTGATAATTTTATTGAGAGCATTATCAAGCAGGATCTGGCCGAGCAACGCGTTAACAAAGTCGTCACTCGCTTCCCGCCGGAGCCTAACGGTTATCTGCATATTGGTCACGCTAAATCCATCTGTTTAAACTTTGGTTTGGCAGAAACGTTTGATGGCGAATGTAACCTGCGTTTTGATGACACCAATCCTGCCAAGGAAGAGCAGGAGTATGTTGATGCGATAAAAGAGGACGTCAGCTGGCTGGGATTCAAGTGGGCAGGACAGGTGTGTTATGCCTCGGATTATTTTGATCAGTTTTATCAATGGGCGCTGCATTTAATTCAGCAAGGTGATGCTTATGTCTGTGACCTGAGCCCTGAACAAGCTAGCCAATATCGGGGCTGGGCTACCGAGCCGGGTAAAAACAGCCCTTTCGAGATCGCACTGTTGAAGAAAATCTGGTGCAATTTGAAAAAATGCGGGCGGGAGAGCTGGCTGAGGGCGCCTGTGTATTGCGCGCCAAAATTGATATGGCATCCCCTAATATGAATTTGCGCGACCCGATTATTTATCGTATCCGTAAACAATCTCACCACCAAACCGGCGATAAGTGGTGTATCTATCCTTCCTATGATTTTGCCCATGGTCAGGAAGATGCAATCGAAGGTGTAACCCACTCTATTTGTACGCTTGAGTTTGCCGATCATCGCCCTTTATATGAATGGTTTATTGCGCACTTGCCTGTACCTTCAACACCTCGCCAATATGAGTTTGGCCGCCTGAATATTAACTACACCGTAACCAGTAAGCGTAAGCTTAAGCAATTAGTGGACGACAAGATTGTCAGCGGCTGGGATGACCCGCGTATGCCGACGATTTCCGGTATGCGCAGACGTGGTTACAGTGCAGCAGCCGTCCGCAATTTTTGTCACAGCCTGGCGGTGGCAAAAACTGATGGCGTGGTCGATATGGCACAGCTGGAATTTTTTATTCGTGAAGACCTTAATGAGTCCGCTGGTCGTGCAATGTGTGTACTAGACCCGGTCAAAGTAGTGATTACAAATTTTGCTGAGCATATTACCGGTGACGTGCAGGCTATGAAGGCACCAGTGCATCCAAACAAAGAAGCTATGGGTACGCGAGAGCTGCCATTCACTCAGGAACTCTATATTGATCGCGCCGACTTTACTGAAGATACCACCCTCAGCCGTAAAAATTTAAACGCTTGGTGTTAGGTGAATATGTTCGTTTGCGCAGTGCCTATGTCATTAAGGCGGACAACGTCGTTAAGGATGAAAATGAAACGATCATGGTCATCGAAGCCAGTCTGGTTCCAAATACCGTTGGCGAAGACCCGCCGGAAGGCGTCAGACCTCGCGGTGTTATTCATTGGGTATCTGCCAGTCATGGTCGCAAAGCCACTGTTAGAGTCTATGACCGCCTGTTTAACCACGAGGCACCTGATCGTGGTGAAGAAAACTTTATGCAGCATTTAAATCATCAATCTTTGCAGGTATTGACGGATTGCTGGGTAGAGCCTGCCTTGGCTGATGCTAATCCAGAGCAGTCTTTTCAGTTTGAACGAGAAGGGTATTACACCGCTGACCGCTATGACCACCAGCCCGATCAGCCGGTATTTAATATGACTATAGGCTTGAAAGCAGGGAATTAGAGGCTATCGGTTAGGGTCGCTTGCCGCTGCAAGCCACCCGGTGATCACTGTCATTCATGGGAAGACTCTAATTTCCAACGACCTAGAAATCACTTTAACTAAATTACTTTAGCTCTTAACTTCTTTATGATCACTTTAGATTTAGCCGCTAAGTTGTTGATATATAGGTTAATCTAGTGGGCACTGACCGGGTGCGCCTCAGTTCGGCACAGGCCATTCAAGAATGGCGCATGACAATGCGCTAACAGTGTGACGCAACGACTCTTCACAATGGCTCTTGTGTACATCATTAAGTGCTACGTTGGGGGCGATAAATTTCCTCAGTATTATGGCGTACACCCATTGCTTGCCATCGCTGTTGCACACATCGATAACCAGGGATGCATGAGGTTGAAGCAGCTGCTTTAATGATCGTGATAACGGTCAATAACATCTGGTTGTAGCTATAGAAGTGGACCAACAAAGCGGGTTATGCTGCAGCAATATACAGATGCACGCGCACATGATAATCGAAAGTACGTTAGCAAATTGAACATAAGTATGTTGGTCTGAGCACCACTAGGCATAGCTCCTAGGCGCTCTTGGACTCTTCATTTTTTTATTTCTTGCTAGGGTGTAATTACTGGCGCGCATCGTTAATGATGGCCGCATACCTGTTACCATTGTAATATTGGACGCCAAGCTTGCACGACCACAGAAGCGCTTTAAGGATAAATAGATGAAAAATAACAAACGATTCAACCTTATGCTGTTGACTGCTATTTGCACGAGTTTTTTATCGTCGAACCCCGCATCAGCTTCAGGAGATGAAACTTTCGTTATTGATATTGGAAGCTCACTCAATCAATTTAATTCAGATATTAAGGTCAATGGCAGCTCCCGTGGCACCAAAATTGATTTGGAAGACGACCTAAACTTTGATGATGAGACAAATATAAATGTCATTAAAGTGGCCTGGCGTTTCGCAGATAAACATCGTCTTAGCATGCAATACACACCCATTAATCGTGATAGTACAGCGATCCTGGATGAAGATATTGAGTTTCAAGATACCGTCATCTTTGCCGATGGTGTAGTTACTGCTAAGTCAGAAATCGATATATTCGATATTAATTATACTTACAGCTTTTACCGCAGTGATAAATTTGAAGCCGGTTTATCGACAGGTATTTATTGGCTTAGCCTTGATTTTAGTCTTGAGGCCAGCGGGCTAATCATGAATGAGGAAGGTGTTGTAGCCATTCAGGATGATTACAAAAATAAGGTAAGCGCAGAAGCGCCACTGCCACTGATAGGCATTTCAGCCACTTATCAGCTGGGTCGCAACTGGGATCTTGCGGCTAACTTACGCTATTTCGAAGCCTCTATAGGTGATTATAATGGGGATATCTACAGTGCCCAAATACGCACCAACTATTATGTAACCAATAATATTGGGCTTGGATTATCGCTGGCTTCATTCAGTTTAAATGTAGCTGCCGATGACCCTGATTGGGATGGCGCTTTTGGTTGGGACTTCACGGCTTTAGAGGCGTATCTGACGATGCGATTTTAATTCCCAATGTATTTTATAGCATAATAATCCAGTTACTTTTTTATGCTCTTTAATATCAAGATAAACAATTAATGTAGCGACGCAAGCTTCAGGCCCGCGCATTCTCACTGCCTTATATTTTCAGACCTGCCAAATGCCTCTAAAACTTTCTGTATTAGATCAATCATTAGCTCGCGGTGCCGATCAATCAGCCACTGCTTTGCAAGAAACCATTGAAATGGCGCGCTGGTGTGAGCAACTTGGCTATGAACGTTTTTGGATTTCAGAGCATCACGCCTTCCCCTCGGTTGCTGGCAGTGCGCCTGAAGTTTTACTTGCTGCACTAGGCGCCGCGACCCAGTCAATTCGATTAGGCTCTGGCGGCATCATGCTGCCACACTACAGCCCCTATAAAGTTGCTGAAGTGTTTTCACTGCTGGCAAATTTATACCCTGACCGCATTGATCTAGGGGTTGGTCGTGCGCCTGGTGCAGATATGGCAACTGCCAGAGCTCTGGCGACGGACGGGCAGCCTAAATTTCATGCCTTTCCTGAACAGGTGGAAAAACTTAGTCACTACCTATGGGATCAACACACACAGCCGCTGGTCAGTCCAAGGCCGCCAGCAGACTTGCCGTTATGGATGCTGGGTTCTAGTCCTGATAGTGCAATACTGGCCGCGCAACGGGGGCTACCTTATAACCTGGCTGCCTTTATTAACCCTCAGGTTGACCCAGGTTTACTGTCTTATTATCAGCAGCGGTTTGAGCCCAGCAAGCTGCAAGCTGAGCCTTATAGCATTCTAACGATCAGTGTGTTTTGTGCCGATACTGAACAACATGCCAAAGCACTACAACTCACGCATGATATTAATTTTTATCGGTTTGTGACCGGGCAGGTCAACGGCTCTTTTTTAACCCCGGAGCAAGCGCAATCCGTCACTATAGATGCACAACTGCAGGCGTTTATCCGCAGCCGCTCAACTAACCGCGCGGTTGGTACCCCCGAACAAGTCCATTTGACCATTAACTCTTTGGCGCAACGCTTTAATGTAAATGAGGTGATGCTGGTGACCAATATGTATTACCTTGCTGACCGAAAGCGGTCATTTGAATTAATAATGCAGTCCTTTGCCGGCTAATTCTATTTTTCTCCAATGCTATTAGCACTTGCCCATGCCAATACAAGGTAACTCGTTTTTTTGGACAAACAATCCACCCCGATGAACGGCGTGATTGCTATGGCTAGACTACAGAAAGATACCAGGCGCGCTATGTGGATATTACCAATGATATTCTGGATTGCTCGAAAGTCGCAGCCAGTAAATAAATTTAAATCCGGTTAATGTAAGAAAAATATCGAGCTGGCTATTGCGCTTAGTCGCCTAGACCTCGCTTATAAAATTCGGCGCTGCTGTATCCATAGCCGAAAAGGTCAACAATTGATGCGCTTCGCCTAACCCTAAATGAAGTTTTTTGTAAATAGTAAAGCCGGGGCATTTCAGTTACTCTTGGCAGCGTAGTCAAGATTGATAATGTACGGAGCAATAGCCGCTATCATCCATTGATTTAAATCACGCATATAGGATTGCAATGCCTTTAGAGCTGATTATCGCTGTCATATTAATTGTGGCTATGCTGTGCCAGTGGTTGGCATGGCGAATAAAACTACCCGCTATTTTATTTTTACTGATTGCCGGCTTGGTTGCAGGCCCCGTCATGTCATGGGTAAATCCCGATGAGATGTTTGGCGATTTATTAATGCCAATGGTATCGCTATCGGTTGCCATCATATTGTTTGAGGGTAGCCTAACCCTTAATTTTAATGAGCTTAAAGGAGTGGGTAAAATTGTCCAGCGGATGATTACCATTGGTGCTCTATTTACCTGGGTTATTGTTGCTGGCGCGACACATTATATATTTGATTTTTCCTGGCAAATCAGCGCCTTGTTTGGTGCGATTGTTATCGTTACCGGGCCTACCGTTATTGTACCTATGCTGCGCTCGGTTAGACCTACTCAAAAGGTTGCCAATATTTTACGTTGGGAAGGCATAGCAATAGATCCTATTGGCGCATTAATGGCGGTAATGACATATGAATTTATTCTGGCAAGTATTGAACAGCCCGCTATAGGCCATGTTATTTGGCTATTTTTAGGCACTATTGCTACTGGATTAATTGGCGGCATTCTAGGGGGGTTCATACTGGGTCACTTACTTTCACGCAGTTTAATTCCTGAGTATCTACAAAATTTGGCGACCTTAAGTTTAGTGCTGATCGCCTTTACTGCAACGAATGCAATTCAGCATGAGTCTGGCTTAATTACTGTCACTGTGATGGGAATGTGGCTGGCAAATAAGCAAGACGTTCAAATTCATTCAATACTAAATTTTAAAGAGAACTTAACCCTGCTGCTCATTTCAATGTTATTCATTCTTTTGGCTGCACGTATAGATTTGCAGCAACTGGCAACATTGTTCTGGCCCGCATTAGCATTGTTGTTTGTACTGCAATTTATTGCTCGCCCCATAAAAATTCTAGTGAGCACGCTTGGGCTTGATATAACATGGCAGGAGCGAGGGCTGTTGGCATGGATCGCTCCCAGAGGGATTGTCGCTGCGGCGATTTCAGCAATTTTTGCTGACAAGTTAGTTGCAGCAGGCTTTCAGGAGGCCGCGCTTTTGGTGCCGCTGACATTTTTCATGATTATTGGTACTGTGGTATTGCAAAGCTCAACAGCTCGCTTTCTTGCCAAATGGTTGGGTGTGGCGGAGCCACCAGCAAAAGGGTTTTTAATTGTTGGTGCCAATGCATTCTCCAGAGCGGTCGCCAAAGAGCTTATTAAATATGATTTTCGATGTGTGCTTGCCGACTCTAATTGGGAGCATATAAGGCAAGCGCGTATGGATGGCCTTGAAACGTATTATGGTAACCCTATTTCAGAGCATGCTGACATTCACCTTGATTTAAGCGGCATAGGCGGTTTGTTAGCTATGTCCAGACAGCGCTATGTTAACGTGATTGCCGCTGTGCATTTTCGTGCTGATTTCGGCAGTGAACGAATTTTTAGCCTGGCCTCATCCCTGGATAATAATAAAACCAATAAACACAAAGTCGGTGGTAGTTATCATGGCAATCCATTATTCGGAAAGGAGGCTACCTACACAGAGTTAGTCAATAAAGTTGGGCGTGGTGGGGAGCTAAAAAGTACAACCCTGACCGAGGCGTTTACCTGGGATATGTATCTTGATAAATACCAGCAAACCCGATTATTCCTTTTTGAGATTGATAAAAAAGGCTATATACGGCCTTTCACTGCCGAAGGTGACTTAAGGCCTACTGTCGGTTCTGTGGTTATTGCTTTGGAAATTGCTGCGGCAGAAGGGCCAGACAATCAAGCTAATGTTAATCTTGTTGCCCAAACAGCGCCGCAATAGTGAATTATCTTGAGACCTGAGGCTAAAGCTGGAATATAATCAGCGCCGATTTAGCCTATGTGTATAAAACGCTTAAAGCTGGATTCAGTAACCACTTACACTATCGTTTACAGAATGACTTATTCGCTTAGTCATGACATTTGGAGAAAGCAGTGACCTATTGTTTAGGTATAAAAATTGATCAGGGCATCATTATGATGTCTGACTCTCGCACCAGTGCAGGGGTAGATAACATTAGTACCTACAGTAAAATGTGGCGATACAGCGTACCAGGCCAGCGTCAGTTTGTATTATGCAGTGCCGGTAATCTCGCAACCACTCAGGCCGTTATTGCAATTCTGGAACGAGATATTAAAACCAAGGCGCCGATCAACCTGCAAACAGTCATTGATATGCATCAAGCAGCCGAATATATCGGTGGATTAAACGTTGCCTGCCAGAAACAAAATACCGGTGGTGGCCCTGCATTTGAAACTACCTTTTTGTTAGCTGGCGAAATACTGGGGTCGGCCAGTGGCCTGTATATGATTTATTCAGCAGGTAATTTTATTGCCAGCTCGTCGCAGGTGCCTTACCTACAGATAGGTGAAGCCAAGTATGGCAAGCCAATTCTGGACCGGGTTATTCAGCCGACCATGTCTACTGATCGGGCAGTACTCTGTGGCCTGGTTTCTATGGATGCGACCATCCGTAGTAATCTAACGGTAGGCCCCCCCATTGAATTGTGCGAAATCATGAATGGATCATTGCAATCAGGTCGCTATTTACTCCTTGATGAGCATAACGAATACATGAAAGACCTTAGGCTGTCCTGGAATAAGCTGATGGAAGAAGCCTTCGACAAACTATTGCCGCTGCAGTGGCCACAATAAATTAAAATGAAACACCTTCAGCAGATTTTATCGCAAGCCTGTGATTCTGTTCGTAAAGAGATTGCTATAGGTAAAACAGCAAATTATATACCAGCATTGGCACGCATAAATCCTAACAAGTTTGGTGCAGCGATTGTGACTGTTGAAGGTGAAATATTTCGTTACGGCGATGCCACAGAACCTTTTTCGATTCAAAGTATTTCAAAAGTTTTTGCCTTGACACTGGCACTAAACAAACTCGGCGATCAACTATGGCTTCGCGTTGGCCGTGAGCCCTCGGGCAGTGCTTTCAATTCGATTGTGCAACTGGAAAAGGAGTTAGGCATACCAAGAAACCCATTAATTAATGCCGGGGCTTTAGCGGTTACCGATGTACTACTTGAAAAATCCTCGTCAGATAATTGCGTCAGTGAAATATTGTCGTTTATACAAACTCTGGCTAACGATGACACTGTCAAAATAGATGCCGAAGTGGCCCAGTCAGAGTTAAATACCGCGCATCGTAATATCAGCCTTGCAGAATTTATGAAAAGCTTTAATAACATTCGCTGCGATGTCAGTGAAGTAGTCAAAGCTTATTGCCATCATTGTGCAATCTCGATGAACTGCGAACAACTTGCACGTAGCTTTTTGTTTTTAGCAAATGAGGGCAAGGACCCGGTCACAGGCAAACAAGTGGTCAGTCCGCAACGCGCAAGACGGATTAACTCTATTATGATGTTGTGCGGCCATTATGATGCATCCGGTGACTTCGCGTTTCGCGTTGGATTGCCAGGCAAAAGCGGAGTAGGCGGGGGCATCGTTGCAGTAGTACCCAATGTTGCTGCAATTACTGTCTGGTCTCCCTGTTTAAACAGCAATGGCAATTCTCACGCCGGTACTGCCGCATTAGAAGCTATTACCCAAGCTACCCGTTGGAATATCCTTTAACCCTCTGGTCCAGGAAGCATCGCTTATTGCATCTACCTTTTAACCAACGCTACTATAGGCATAATGAGATTCCGCTATAGCGCCCAGCTGCCTACCTGGACCTCCATTAGCGACTAGTTAGCTCATATTGCTGCGCTTTATCCTATGGCGAGTGCAACTTGGCAATGTTACTGTAGTCAAAGCTATCATTAACTTAGCCATTAATCTGTGCGGGAAGACTATGGAAACTTATGACGCTTTAATAGCTACCATTGCATTAACTATGGGGGTCTCATGGGCTAGTGGCATAAATCTCTATGCCGCCTTACTCGTACTGGGTATAGGTGGAGCAACAGGTAATATCGCGTTACCTGCAGAGCTGCAAGTATTACAAGATCCACTGGTAATAATGGCTGCAGGCGCAATGTATTTTGCAGAGTTCTTTATCGATAAAACACCCGGCGTTGATTCTGGCTGGGATACCATCCACACATTTATTCGTATTCCAGCCGGAGCAATGCTTGCTGTCGGCGCGGTGGGTGATGTCACTCCGGCCTTAGAAGTTGCTGCCGGCATTATGGGCGGCGGCCTTGCTGCCAGTAGCCACTTCACCAAAGCTGGAACACGTGCCATTATTAACACCTCGCCGGAGCCCTTTAGTAACTGGGCGGCGTCGTTTTCTGAAGACATTTTAGTCATTGCAGGTTTATGGGCCGCATTAAACCATCCTATTATTTTCCTGGTAATAATGGCTGTATTCATTCTGTTGGTTATATGGCTGCTGCCAAAAATAATTCGCGCTATTAAGGCTATTATCAATAAGGTCAAACAGTTCTTTAACAGTGAAAAGGAGCTACCTGTTTTTCCTGACGCGGTTCATACGGGTATCCTGAGTGACAAAAAAGCTATCGATAAATCTCAGGATCCGTAGCTAGAATACAAAGTATATAATCGTCAGGATTGAGTGGTGGAATAAAAAATTTTTAACATTCATTAAGCAACGGGATAAAGGATGTCACCTGCTAATAATAAAAACGCCTTGCCAGCAGGCTACAAATTACATTGGTATCAAATTACATCTATTCTGGGGCAGGGCGGCTTTGGCATAACCTATCTGGCACAAGACCTTAATTTGGACAGGGAGGTCGCGATAAAGGAGTATCTACCCACCGAGTTTGCCCATCGTGATAGCAACTTTTTAGTATCAGCCTCTTCAGAAGAGAATCAATCCATTTTTGCATGGGGGCTAGAGCGCTTTATGTCCGAAGGCCGGACACTCTCAAAATTTGAGCACCCCAACATTGTTAAAGTTCACGCTGTTTTTGAAGAGCATGGCACCGGTTATATGGTCATGCCCTACGAATATGGTGAAAGTTTACAGGATATTTTAAACCGGCAGACAAGCTTTGATGAAGAAACGTTGCTGAGTATGACTAGTCAATTAATGGATGGCTTGCAGCTGGTACATAATCATCACTTTATCCACCGCGATATTAAGCCGGATAATATTTATATTCGTAACGATGGCAGCCCGGTTTTATTGGACTTCGGCTCTGCCCGACAATCACTTTCCGGCGAGTCCAAGGCCCTTACTGTATTGGTAACACCGGGCTACGCACCTATGGAGCAATATTATTCCGATGGTGACGAGCAGGGCCCCTGGACTGACATTTATGGCTTGGGCGCCACGCTTTATAGAGCTGTCACTGGCCAAGCCTTAACCAATGCGGTCGATAGAAGTAAGCTGATACTTGATAATAAAAGCGAGTCCCACACGACTGCACTATCAAGTAGTAAAGGACAATATTCCAGTCAATTTTTGCGAGCAATAGACCGGGCTATTGAGTTTAAACCTGCGGACAGGCCGCAAACAATTGCCGAGTGGGCCAGCTATTTTCCAACAACAGGGTCGGAATTATCTTCCACACAAATTTTGCCTGCTAATAAAATCAAGGCAAGCTCATCCACCACTAGCAACAGCTACTCAGTTAAACCAGTATTTTTAATACCAGCATTGCTTTTGCTAGTAGGCGTTGCAGGTTATTTTTATCTAAATCCTGGTCAAGAATTTCCGGTATCCAAACAAGCTGCAAAAGAGGCCATCCCTGCAGCAGAGCCCATTGCGGCGCAACAAAATTCCAGCCATATAAATGAGCCGCCTACTGGCCTAGACATTGCCCAACCTAAAGAAGCTGAGCAAGAGCGCAGTGATCAGTTACAGCAAGAATTACAAGCACAGCGCGCCAAAGAACAAGAACAACAACGTAAAATTGCTGAGGAAAATAAACGGCTGCAACAACAAGTCCGCGAGCAGCAACGCCAGGCAGAAATACAACAGCAGCAAGCTGAACAACGTCGGCTGCAAAATATTGAGCGCGCTATCGATGCTTCCCGAATGGATTTCAAAGCCCGTTCCGCAGCAAAACAAGATGCAATGGGGTTTCAGGAGGCAGAGGAGAGTCAAATCCTGGCACAATTGCCAGATAAGCAGGTCCGCATCTCAGTGGCCGCCAATATAGATCGCTGGCAAAGCTCTGGTATAAAAATAATTCGAGGCGAGCACTACCTAATCAACAGCTCCGGCCGCTGGCAGATGGGAGGTTTATGCAAAGAGACTGATGCTAACGGCGAGGGCGGCTATAGCTTGTTGTGTCTTGATATTGGTGGGCAAACAGTAGCTAATTACCCGCACAGCGCGCTAATAGGGAAAATAGGCAAAACGTCGCTGCCGTTCTTCATCGGCAACGGCTTTGAATTTACCGCCGATAAAGACGGTATTTTATATTTCATGAGTAATGATGCGCCCGGATATTTTAATGATAATCGGAGTAATTTATCCGTTAGCATTAGTCTAAATTAACTTGTTGTATAGCTAGCCATTTAGGTCGCTAGCTAGAGATAGGCATGACTTAAGCTTGTATGATAGAAAGTCCATAACAGCCATTGTTAATTAAACTTTACATGCAGAACTGATCTATATTTCCTCTGGCACCGTATTTAATCGATAACCACTGAAGAAGATTATGTATAAAATTAAAGAGAAGTTTCTTGCATCTCGAGCCCTGCAAATAGTCGCTGCAGCTGTTTGCATTATGTTTTTACTCATCTTTTCGAAATCCGAGCAAGCACCGGCACCAAAGCAAGAAAAGTCATGGTTGGTTGACGTACAAACGGTAGTACCCACCTCTGACAGCCCCAGCCTGATGCTATTTGGCCAAGTTCAATCTCCCCAGGATGCGCAACTATCGGCCGCTATTGAATCCGTTGTTATCGAAATGCTGATCAATGATGGTGATACCGTCACCAAGGGCAGCCCGCTAGTAAAACTGGATGCCCGCGATACCCAGCTCAACCTCATGACCGCTGAAGCCGATTTAAAAGAGGCGACTGCCCAGTACAAGCTCTCGTTGGTTAAACAAAAACAATTAGTTAATGCCTATGATAAAGAAAAAGTATTGCTTGATATCACCCAGTCAAAATACAAGCGCTCCAAGAACTTGTATGATCAGAAGTCTATCTCACGCAATGATTTTGATTCCGCCACCGAGAACCTCACCAGACAACAGCTATCGGTAGAGCAGGCAGAATTTAAGGTGGCTGAAAATAATACCAGGACCATCGAACTGGAAGCAAAGATTCTCCGCTTTACAGCAATGCGCGACAAAGCACAGCTCGATCTGGAACGCGCAACGATTACTGCGCCTTTCTCGGGTATTATTTCGGATTTAGCTATTTCAATTGGTGACAGGGTTCGCAATGGTGATGAACTTATGCGCTTACAAAATCCAAAAGCCCTTGAAGTTCGCACTCAAATACCATCTCGTTATGCTCTCAATGTCCGAAATAATTTGCAGCAAGGTGAGTTAATTCCCGCCACTATAACCTTGGGTAATGCTCGACTAAATGGCAAGGTCATTCGCGTATCCGGCCAGACCCGCGAAGGTACTGGTGGCGTAGATGCCTTCATTGGCTTTGATACCACGCCTTTAGGTTTAAGCCTGGGTAGCACCATTCGCTTGCAACTAGACCTTCCTGCCGTTGATAACATCATTGCTGTATCGGCTGAAGCTATTTACGGTGAAAATACTATTTTTAAAATTGTTGATGGACGCATGCAAATGATCGAGGTAGATCGCATTGGAGAAAAAACCACTGATGATGGCCGCACTCTGGTATTGATTCGATCGGGGCAATTGCAGCAGGGTGAAAAAGTTATCCTTACCAAGTTATCCAATGCCAGCAACGGCTTACTCGTCAAGATTGCTAACACGGAAACTCCCGATGCGAATCTTGCCGATACCCAATCCAATGAAATGAGCGCAACTTCACCATAGGTTTCTGTTATGAACGGGCTCATTAAAACTTTTGTTCGCAATCCTGTCGCGCCTAATTTGGCGATGATTATTATGATTTTGGCGGGGCTATGGGCTGCCAATCAGCTTACTCGTCAACTGTTACCTGCTTTTGCAGTGAATCTGATAACTATTACGGTTCAGTGGCCAGGTGCCGCGGCACAGGATGTTGAAACTTCACTGACCCAGCCGATAGAAGATCAGTTATTGGCGCTGGATGAAGTTAAAAATATTAGTTCTGTTTCTCGCGATAACCAGTCGCAGATAACTCTGGAATACCCGAGTGAAGTCGATGTTAATCCTGCGCTTGATAAAGTCAAGAATGCTTTCGCCTTAATAAGAAATTTACCCGCCGATATTGAAGAGCCCCAAATCACCATCGCCAGCCGAAACGAAGGGGTCTTGCGGCTCGTACTCACCGGCCCGGTACTCGATCAGCTCCGTCCTATTGTTAGTCAATTTGAACGAGAGCTCAGGGCAAGAGGGATTTCACGCGTCACTATCAATGGTTTGCCGAGTGAGGAGATTGCAATTGATATCCCGTCGGAGCGACTTAACGAACTGAATGTTTCTCTGACTGAATTGGCGACACGTATCAAACAAACCAGCGCCGATACACCTGCTGGTAATGTGGGTGCCAAAGACATCACTAGACAATTACGCAGCCTGGATAAACAGCGTACCGTCGCAGGCTTCCAACAACTACCTATTGAAGCCGATAAAAATGGCAGGCTATTAACATTAGGCGACATCGCGGAAATCACACGTGCGCCTATCGAAAGTTCTTCGGTAATTTTTTCACAAGGTAAGCCGGCGATTGAGTTTGTGATCAAACGCTCTGAGCAAGAAGATGCAATCAGCGTAGCTGAAAATCTGCTGGAGTGGACCAATGAAGCACAAGCAAGTTTACCCGTTAATGTGGAATTACTGGTTTATGACGAAATTTGGAAAAACGTTGATCGCAGAATTAATATCATGGGTGAGAATGCATTATCTGGATTGATTTTGCTACTTCTTATACTTTACCTGTTTTTAAATGGCAGTGTTGCCATCTGGGTCGCGGTCGGCATACCCGTTTCGATTCTTGCCGGTTTAATGGCGCTGTATCTGTTGGGCGGAACCATCAACATCATGACCTTGTTCGCCATGATTATGACGCTGGGTATCATAGTGGACGACGCTATCGTAGTCAGTGAGGAGGCGGTCACCCTTTATCAACAAGGCGCATCCCCTATGCGGGCGGCTGAACAGGCCGCGACCAAAATGTTTGCCCCTGTGCTTGCGGCTTCGCTAACCACTATTGCCGCTTTTTTGCCGCTGATGACAATAGGTGGGGCAACGGGTTCGATATTATTTGCCATTCCACTGGTCGTAGTTTGTGTGGTTATCGCATCATTGATTGAGTGTTTTATTGTTTTACCTGGCCATCTTAACCATTCATTAAGTCGTTACGCTAAACACCAGCCCAGTAAAATCCGCAATAAAATTGACCTTGGCTTTGAAAACTTTAAAAAAAATACCTACCGTCCAATGACGCAATGGTGTGTTGATAATCGACGCACAACACTTGCCTGTGGTATTGCAGGGCTTTTATTTATCTTCGGGTTACTGGGTGGTGGAAAAATTGGTTTTTCCTTTTTTCCACAACCTGATGGCACCACAATATCTGCTGACATTCGTTTCACTGCCGGCTCTCCTGCTGAGCGCGTTAGCGATTATATCGCCAAGGCCAAAGATGCTTTGTTTCAAGCTCAAGAGGAGATAGGTGAAGAAATCATTGTATTGGTCGTCGCCAAACAACAACAAACGGGGAGTGGTGATACGGGTTCACATGTGGGTGAATTAATCGTCGAAGTTACCGACGGCGATACCCGTACCACCACCAATGCCGAATTAATCAGGGTATGGCAACGTATTTTAAAAGCGGAGCCAGGACTTGAATATTTCATTATTAAATCCAGTCGCGGCGGGTGCCCGGCTCAGATATCGACATCCAATTGACAGGTGCTAATCCCTTTACTTTAAAAACAGCGGCTATGGAGTTACAAGAAAATTTACGGCTTTATAATGGCGTTAGTGGTATACGTGATGATTTAAGCTTTGGCAAAGAGCAACTGATCTTTAAGTTATCTGCAGTTGGACAAGCCTTGGGCTTAACCCCACAAGCACTTGGCAATCAAATACGAGCCAGCTTTGAAGGCGAGTTGATTCAAATATTTCAAGATCAGGGCAGTGAAGTCGAAGTGCGTTTACGTTTATCCGAGAATGAACGCGAGTCACTGCGGTCACTGCAAACACTGCCTATCGTGTTACCGAATGGTGGCACTTCATCACTGGCTGATCTTGCTGAATTAACATTTAGCCGAGGCTTTGACGACCTTAAACATCAAAACGGTTTACTATCTGTACGCGTCAGCGCTGACGTAGACAGTGATATTAACAACTCTAATATTATACGCGACCAAGTTGCACGCGATGTTATGCCTGAGCTGGTCAAAGACTTTGGTATTAAATGGGCTTATCGTGGCAAGGCAGAAAATCAGCGTGAGAGTGTTGGCGATATTAAGATCGCACTGCCTCTCTCGTTGGTCATGATCTTTATTATTTTGGCCTGGGTATTCCGCTCTTATCTCTGGCCATTGGCGGTTTTAAGCGTTATTCCCTTTAGCCTTGTAGGCGCATTTTTCGGACACTGGCTGTTAGGTGCTGACGTCACCATGCTGTCTTTATTTGGAATTTTCGGACTATTTGGTATCGTCATTAATGACTCCATCATCTTGATAGTGGTTTATCAGGAGCTTCGCGCTAAAGGCACAAAAGCTATCGAGGCGGCAATCCTGGCAGGCGAGCGTCGCCTACGTGCTGTCTTGCTTACATCAATGACAACCATCATTGGTATAGCTCCATTGTTGTTTGAATCATCCAAGCAAGCCGAGTTCTTAAAGCCGATGGTGATATCGATCAGTTTTGGTTTGTTTTTCGGCACCTTCATCGTTCTGTTTCTGTTACCCGCCGTACTGGTTGGTATCGAATCCATAAAGCTAAAATTTATGGCTATAAAAAGCGACCGAACGGACCTTGATATACAAAACACCAATGACGTGTTGTCATCAGCAAACCCACACCAATATGTTTCTGAAGACCCATTAATTGTTGAAACTTTAAGTAGTTTAAAAAATACATCCAATAAAGGCAGTGCTTCATGAAGGCTTACCCTGACATCGCATCCGTGCTTGAAAACAAGGCTACTGCAATAGCAAAGGATGCTTATCATGATATGACTATCAATAAGCCGATATTAACTGCAGCCTTTGACGAAACTATCTGGATCACTTATTTCAGCCAAAAAATTCTTGAGCTTGCCACTTCAATGCTTGCTGGTGACCCTGGCATTATCAAAACGCAGGTGGCTTGGTCGATAAAAGCCATGAAAGCCAGGGACTTACATGTTGAAGATTTAAAAAGTAGCTATGACAGTTTAAAGCACTGCTTGGAAAAATCGCTTTCAAGTGATCAGTTCGAGCCGGTGATGAGCTATATCGACTTGGCCATTAATAGTTTCGATAACCCTGCCAAAGAAGATGACGCTTCAGTTTTGGACCCGGGCAATCCTTTTCATGTGATAGCGCAACGTTACTTACAAGCTGTCGTGGTGGGCAATATTCACCAGGGCATGGATATAGTTATTGACAGTATTGATAATGGATTAACAGTGCCTGATATATTCTTATATGCATTACTTCCTGCTCAACGTGAAGTCGGACGCCTCTGGCAACTTAATAAACTGTCTGTTGCTGAAGAACACTTGGTAACAACCACGACACAGCGATTGATGTCAGTACTTGCGGCAAAACAAAGCCGTGAGGCGTTTAACGGTAAAACAGTAATCGCGGCTACCATAGAAGGCAATGTGCATGAAGTCGGCATCAGAGCAATAGCCTATTTATTCGAGTTTGCCGGTTGGAAAATGATTTACTTAGGCAGTGATATTCCAGCTGCCGATTTACCTATTACGGTTAATTGCTTCAACGCGGATGTCATCTTGCTTTCTATAAGTCTCAGCTCCCAGCTAAAATCGATGAGAAATGCCATTAAGCAAGTTAGGGCAAAAAGTGAGTCTCCAGTAAAAATTATTATTGGTGGCAGTGGTTTCATTGGCAATGAAAACTTATGGCAATCCATGGGTGCCGATGGTTATGCTAATGACGCCACTGGTGCTTTAGCGTTAGCTGAAGAATTAGTGAAATAGTCAAAAAGACGATAAAGTGCTTGGCAAACTAACTGCTTACACTACATTTAAAGTCATGCACTTAGCCAGCTTTGGTTGTCAGCTTTTTCCTACAACAAATCAACCTCGACGAGTGGGATAAAACAATACCCGCGAGAGTATTGGAACACTAAAAATCTAAAATTGAGGTCGTATCACCAGCAAGTAAACAACTTATCCAGCTAATAACGCTTCACTGCTGCATATCACAATACGGGTGCATCGCTATTGTTATGACCGGACATGTTGTTATCAACTGTATTAGCTATGCGCAAAATCCTGCTTTTCCATCCAGGGAATAATTCGCCGGAAGGCTTCTTCGATATTCTCAATAGATGTTGAATAACTTATCCGCAATGAATTGCTGCAGGAGTCCCCAAATGTTGCACCTGGAATAGTACAAACACCTGTTTCTTTAAGCATCCGTAACGCTACATTGGAGCCATTAATACCCTCTGGCAATGAAGGAAAAACATAGAAAGCACCTTGCGGGGTGTAACCTTGCAAATGGGGTGTTTGCTCGATAAGTTCTACCACTTTGTTTCTGCGTTTGGTGTATTCGACAATCATGTCATCTAGGAAAACGCTGTCGCCCTGTAATGCCGCCACGCCCGCCCACTGGCAAGGAGTATTAGCTACAGTTGTAGTAAACATATGATAGCGCCGCAATTTTTTTATCGTAGCCTGACTACCAATAAGCCAGCCAATACGCATGCCAGCCATGCTAAACGTTTTAGAAAAACTACTAATGACCATGATGTGGTCATAGTCACTGCAACATGAAAGCACCGAAGGGTAAGTTTGGTTATCGTAAATAAGATGGTCATATACTTCATCGCTGATCACCATAATACCGCGATAGGCAGCTTCTTCGACGATAGCTTCCAGCGTTTCTTTTGGGTAAACAGTACCGGTGGGATTACTCGGTGAATTTAAAACAATGGCATAGGTTTTACTGGTGATGGCATCGATGACTTCCTGTGGGTCGAGCTGATGATTGTCTTCTGCCCGTGTGGGTATATATTTCACAACACCGCCGTTCATCCGAATGAGTGGCGCATACAACATAAAAGAGGGGTCCGGTACAATAAACTCTCTACCTGGAGCAGATACTGACGTTAATGCTAAATAAATCGCTTCTGTTGCACCGGTGGTAACAATCACATTTTCAGGTAGCAACTCTCGCCCGTAACGTTCACCGTAGTAACCGGAAAGTGAGTCCAGTAATTCAGGTAAACCTGCATCCATAGTGTAACCGGTCTGGCCGGCGCGCATGGCGTCAATAGTTGCTTCGATGACATTTTGTGGCGGCGGCATATCTGGCTGACCAATGGAAAGATGAATGACATCCTCCATGGTAGATGCCAGATTAACCATCTTGCGAATACCTGGCACTGGTATCGTTAGCAGTGCCGGGTTCCAGATAGGGTCTTCAGATTCGTAGTAATCCATATCAATGGTGTTTTTTGATCCCATGGCGCTAGCCTCTTTGCATAATTAAAATACTGAGTCTCGTAAATCGGTCGTTACTCGTTAGTAAATAAGCGGGGACGCTTATTTGTTAACGAAGCAGCTTGTTGATAGGCAAAGCCTGCTTGTAGTACGCGTTTGTCATCAAAGCGGCCACCAATAAATTGTAAACCAATGGGTAGCCCGTCAGATGAAAACCCACAAGGCACTGAAAGAGCGGGCTGACCGGTCATATTGAAAGGGTAGGTAAAAGGTGTCCAGGTAGGCCAGCGAGTACTGTGCCAGTTTTCCGGAACCTCACGACCAGTTTTAAAGGCCGTAACTGGCAGTGTCGGTGTTACCAGGATGTCATATTTTTTGTGGAAATTTGCCATCTTTTCAGCCAAAACCGCACGCTCGTTCATCGCTTCTAAATAATCCAGCATTGAAAGCGTGCTGGCTTTTTCTGCAACATTAACTAATTGTGGATCCATTAACTGCCGTTTTTTTCACCCAGATCGCGCATGGCATTGGCCGCCCACCATAAAATAAGTGGCCAAAAGCGGACAAAGGGTCACTAAAACTAGGATCGACATGAACCACCGTAGCGCCTAAAGATTCAAGTACCCTCACTGCTTCGTTAAATGCTTGTTCAACGTCTGCTTCCAAATCGACATAACCGAGGTTAGGCGTTACCGCAATTTTCCATCCTTTAATACCAGCGCCTAAATCCTGCAGATAATCAATGCCCCGGCGAGGAATGGCTTGTGTATCCCGATGATCAGGCTCGGTTATTACATTCATCATTAATGCGCAATCTTCAACTGTCCAGGTCATTGGACCGGCATGGGCGAGGGTACCAAAGGGACTCGCCGGCCAATGAGGGACTTCGCCAAAAGAAGGTTTCAAACCGACTACACCACAAAAACTTGCGGGAATGCGAATAGATCCGCCCGCATCTGTTCCGAGTGCCAGCGGCCCCATGCCCAATGCGACAGCAGCGCCACTACCGCCACTGGACCCGCCAGCGGTTTTGTCGGGATTCCAGGGGTTATTCGTAACACCATCGATTGGATTATCAGTTACACCTTTCCAGCCAAACTCCGGCGTCGTTGTTTTTCCGAGTGGAACATAACCATGACGCGTTAGTGCCGCAGTACAGGGCGCTGTTTTATTGAGCGTTGATTTAGGGTCAATAGTTTTGGAGCCCTTGACGGTTGGCCACATCGGCGTGAGAAACACATCTTTAACGGCGACGGGAACACCGTCGACCAAACCTTGGGCATTACCTTGTTGATAGCGGAGTTCCGATTCTTTAGCAAAATTCAACGTGGTTTCAGCGTCAACCAAACAATAAGCATTGGTATGTTTATCCAGGCGCTCAATTTGATCGAGCATTATTTGAGTAACTTCTACGGGTGAAAGCTTTTTACTGTTATAGTTTTTTAATAACTCTACCGCAGTCATTTGTAAAACATTGTGACTCATTGTTGATCTCCTCACTCTATATATTCTACAAATACTTCTCTGGGAAGTAGTTCTACCTTGTAATATTTAAATACTTAATAGCCTATTTATTATTAATCTACTGACTGATACCGAAATTGATTTGGTTCGATTTGGAATAAAACAGTAGCCAATGGCAAAAAAACATGTCGATCAACATATGTGATCAATTCTGAAGCATCATAAATAAAAGATGCCCGCTCTGATAGCAACCAGTAAAGTTGCAGTATTACTATGCAGCGGTTGTGATATGGCTTGTTAGCTATTAGGCTATGCAAAGCCAATGAGTTTATCCGACAGCTCATAGACTACAGTGTTATTGAGCAGTTTCAAGTCTCAATATTCGTTTAACATCTAAGCGTTGTGCTAAAGGCTGCTTAGTCGCAATGTTGATGAAATAATCCAGATCCACTCCATCTTTGATCAGCCAGTTATGGGTTAAGTATGTCTTTATATGCAATGCAGGAGCTTCACCATTTCGCAACCGAGCTTTTTGAAAAAGCCGGCTTGGAAAATCGGCAAGCACAAAGTCTATCCCGTATTTTTATTGAAGCCGATTTAATGGGATTTAGTACCCACGGTCTACATCGAGTTGCCAGCAATTTAGCCTGGCTAGAATCAGGGGAAAGCCGCAGAGAGGGCGATCACATTGTGCTTCATGATAGCCAATCCACGTTTAATTGGGATGCCGATTTTTTACCGGGTCCTTGGATTATGCAGTGCGCCATTAACGACATGCTTGGGCGGGTTAAAGACTGCGGTGTAGTAACAGCAACTATTCGTCGCAGCCAGCATATCGCTTGTCTAGCCGCCTATTTGCCACAAATAATTGAAGCGGGATGTTTAGGCCTATTAACCTGCTCAACACCTTCAGAAAATACGGTGTGCATGCATGGTGGTATTGATCCGGTCTTTTCTGCTAACCCCATCGCATTAGGTGCTCCGACAGATGATACGCCTTTATTATTTGATATGAGCATGTCTGTCACCGCGGGTGGTTATGTTGCGCGCGCCAATCGTGAAGGCAAACTGATGCCTGAAGCGTGCCTTAAAGACAATCAAGGCCGCATAACTAATCAACCTGACGTTTTATTTACTGAACCCCCCGGTAGTATTTTACCGATAGGTGGTGCGACTCACGGTTACAAAGGTTCTGCACTGAGTATTCTGACAGAAGTATTAAGCATGGCATTAGGTGGTTATGGCCGTGCTGATGAAGCATCAAAGCACGATGGCGAATCTAATAGTGTTTTCATTCAGCTGATTAATCCGCAGGCCTTTGGCGGCCTGGAAGGTTTTAAGCGACAAGTTGGCGTATTGCGTGATTTGTGTGAAAGCAGTAATGTGGTTGATGGCGACCCAGCCGTTCGATTTCCTGGCCGACGCGCCTGGCAACTGCGTGAGCAGCAACGACTTAACGGTGTTGATTTATACCCGTCTATTTTGTTAGATATACAACCATGGGCTGAAAAACTCAATGTAACCATGCCCAAGCCCTTATAAGCGGAATCTACTGATAAAATCGCACCTTTGAACCAGCCAAGCTCTCAAATGGCTGCAAACATGTTGCACATGCTAAGATTACCGATACCCACGCAGCAGTAATGTTAGGGGCTCTCTTTCATTTATTAATAATTAAGGATAATTTTATGAAGAAGCTATTTAGTATTATTGTTTTACCGCTTTTATTGCAGGCCTGCGGCAGTAATACGGTTCTGCCTCTACAAGATATTTCTAAACCCCCTCTTAATCAAACTAACACTATTTCACTCGGTGAGCCCATGCTCATGCAGGGGAGGGGCTACTATACGGATATTTTACGTGTCGGGAATATCGACGCATACGGCGTCAGGATCACTGCGGGTGATTTTTGCAGGGTGCCGGGAGGCGATAAATATGTGAGCTTTAATGGTCGGGCAGTTGGCTTAAAAAACGCTTTCGGTATTGTTATCGGCTACACTAACGAACTGGCTTATGATGAAGATGACAATGAGATTTGTGCGTCTGGTACTTTTACCCTTTGTTACGATACTGATGATGGGCAGTATGCCATTCTTAAAAACCGTTTTTGTGAAGATCCCAGGTCATTTCAACAGATTATAGAGTTTAATGGCAAAGTCAGTTCGATATTAAAATTCACCTATCGCGAATTCAGCGGTGACAGAATGCGAGCACCCTATACGACTGATTTTACGATGGACCTGGATGAGGGCTCTGCGGTGAATTATAAGGGGGCCAGACTTGAAATCATTAAAGCAACCAACCAGCAAATCACCTATAAAGTCCTTCAAAATTTTAATAACGCCGCTTTTTAATCATTCTTTTGAAATGTCTGGTTCATGGTTGTTTACAGTCTAGTTAAGAATTAATTAATTGTAACAACACTAAAAAATAATATTGTTTATTATCAGTACGATAAAATAAAAAGTTAAAGTATTTTATTAAAAATAAAATACTAAATAGAAAATATCGTAGAGGCTTTAGTTCGATGGTAGGCGCCGTGAGTAGCGACTTTAAGCTTGCAAAGAATGCACTCTCTACTGAATAGCACTTAGGGATATTTTATATTGCGAAGGAGCAACGATCCAATGAAGAAACTCACCTTGACCATGGGCATATTAATAAGCCTGGCGTTAATTGCAATGCTTATGCTTGACGACACATCAACACTACCTTCCTCGGTTGATACTACCGTTCATGTAGCCGATAAAAGCTCAACCAGAAAGTCTGGCAGCGGTACCTTTGTCGGTTTTGCCGATATCCATGATACTCATGCATGGCTGGGTATTCCCTTTGCTGAAGCGCCAGTGTCAGACTTGCGTTGGCGAGCACCGCTACCGGTGTCGCCCAGTGATAAGCCACTCCAGGCTCTTGCCTATCAGCCACCCTGCGTGCAGTACTGGAATCCACTGACTGGCGTGGCTGGTGAAGAAGGAGAGGTCGTAGGCAGTGAGGATTGTTTGCACCTGAATGTGTGGGCACCTGCATTCGAGCAGGAAGCCGTGCCTAAGGGTGATCAGCGTTTACCGGTCATGGTTTGGATTCATGGTGGTGGCAATACCATCGGTACTGCTAATACCTATCAGGGGCATCACCTGGCCAGTGACCAGAAAATTATTTTTGTCGCCTTGAACTATCGACTGGGTGTGCTTGGCTGGTTTGGCCACGAGGCGATTCGCAATACCTCGGCGTCACCCGAGGACGCTTCAGGAAACTATGGCGTGCTGGATATGATTGCCGGCTTGCAGTGGGTAAAAGACAACATTTCAGCTTTTGGTGGCGACCCCAATAACGTCACTATTTTCGGGGAGTCTGCAGGCGGACGTAATGTGTATGCACTGCTTGGTTCGCCTCTGGCCGGGGGTTATTCCATAAGGCCATTGTGCAGAGCGGTTCGACATCAACCATAAACCGCACCCGCTCAGAGAATTATACCGATGACCCGGAGCCCGGAATGCGCTTGAGCTCCCAGGAGTTAATTAATGCTGTGGTGGTCAATAAAGGCAAGGCGGATAACAGGCTGGCGGCAAAAGCCGTGATAAGCACGATGACGGATCAGGATATTGTCGAATTAATGCGCGAACAATCGGCTGCTGAGTTATTTTCCGTCATTGATGTAACGGGGTTTGGTATGTATCACTCCCCACAGAATTTGCGTGATGGTCATGTATTGCCGCTGGAGCCATTGATGGAAAGGTTTGGCAATGTCGATAACTACAATAGTGTGCCACTGATATTGGGTACCAACCGTGATGAAAACAAAGTGTTTATGGCGCAGGACCCTGAATACATATCGCATTGGTTCGGTGTGATTCCCCGTATTAAGGATAAAGCTCGGTACAATCATTTTGCCGCTTACTCATCGGATCAGTGGAAGGCATTATCAGTCGATGAGCCTGCACTTCTATTGAGTGAAACACAGGGGGATGTCTATGCCTATCGATTTGATTGGGATGAGGCACCATCGACTTGGCTGGTAGACTTTCCAACTCTGCTGGGGGCGGGCCATGGACTGGAGGTTAGTTATGTCTTTGGAGATTTTATTGGCGGTATCAGTATTCCCTATTTGCTCTCTGAGGAAAACGAAGCGGGGCGTTTAGCGCTATCGGCTTCCATGATGAATTATTGGGGCGAATTCGCTCGTAGTGGCGCACCCGGGCAGGGTAGCGATGGCGAACAAGTACCATGGACTGCCTGGAACAATACCGGTAATAAAATACTGCTGCTGGATACCCAGGCCGGTGGCGGTATAAGAATGAGCGACACCTTAATCACTGCTCAAAGTCTCAAGCAGCGACTGCAAGCTGACCCATTAATTGCCAGCCAGCACGATTTGTGTCGCTGGTATGCGAACTTGTTTATCAATAGCTACCAATCAACAGACTTTTGGCAGCAGGGTGAATACGACAACCTGGGTGAGGGTGGCTGTAAGCAATACGATCCTTATCAGTTTGAGGAGTAGTGCAATCCATTGCGTGCTTTATGAAGAAAAGGGCTAGAGACTTTTGGGTAACACCAGCGCTATAGGTTCAAGCGATAACGGTGTGCATTTAAATTAAAGGGGTCAGAGCCCTTTTTATTCGAAGGACAGATGAATAGTTTTATCTTATTTGATAATGATGGAACACTCGTGGATAGCGAACGTCTCTGCAATAGAGGGCTTGAATTAAAGGGCTCTGACTCCTTTAATTGCCTTTAATTGCTGACTCCTTTAATTGCGCTATTGTAGACGGTTTAATTATTACCGGACAGAATCCTGCCTCTGCCGTTGCTGAAGCGCTAATAAATGCGCTCAATCAGGTGAAAACACATAAAAATAAGCTACGGACCGCAGAGGAACTGGCCCAGTTGACTAATTAAAGGGCTCTGACCCCTTTAATTTCTGATAAAAAAATCCCTCCGCCCCCTTTATTACAAGACAGCGTTGCAGGCCAGTTGAGGCTATAAACATCATGATAAATTCATCAGGTTTTATGTTTTATTATCAATAAGATACTAATTAAAGTTAAGGCATAATATTAATTGGGGCACAGCATTCTACCAATTTAAATAATTAGCTTGTGGGTAGGCTGACCTGAGTAATGCTTAAGTCAATAGACCAATTTATAAACGCCCCGTGTTGCTCTTGCGTACTGTCTATTCTGTCGCACCTATCATTTTTTGCCTCCTATACTAAGCTTTATTTCACCCGTTAAAAATGAATTGAGTGGAGGTCTCACCATGGCGACTATAGGAGATAAGAAGATGCAATACATTGTGGTCTCATTACTAATGTTGTTGCTAATTACTGCGTGCGGAGAGAAGCGAGCGGATGATGGCGGTGAGCAGCGTATGGAAAAAGACGATTTCAGTCCGACTTCCTACAAATTTCTGAATTGTACAGCCCACCGCTACAAGAACGTTTTAGGCGGGTCAGTCAAGTGCGAGCGAACCTTCCCAGAGGTCGTAAACGGACAGACAGTTCAAAGCACTAGTGCTTGTCCTGTAACAGTACCCGACTGTATTAAAGAGGACCACGCAGCCAAACAGGTTTGTCTGGAAAAGTCAGTCTGTAATGCCGTTGACACCAACAAACCCAATCCCAGTGAATGCGGAGGCATTGATACTTTCGGTTTGAAAACTCGCTCCGAATTGTCAGCCGAGGTGAACGATTGTATGGCAGCGTACGAGGCAGAGTGTCGTGCCTATCGAATCTCAGGCGTTATCGCTGGGTGTCAACCGACTTGGTCCCCTGGAGCAACTCAAGAAGTTGTTAATGCAGCAACTGATGCGAATTGTCTCGTGGATTGTGACAAGTAGCCTTAATTAAAAGGGCGCCCTCTTTAATTTCGCATTGGGCATTGGTGATCACAAAATTGACCGGACTGATTTTCTTAGCCAAAGTCACTGTGGTCAATACCATCAGCCAAACCGCACAACCATATCGGCATGGAGCGCATTGCAGGCTCCTGATTCAATCATGGTCTTCATGGGCTAGGTTTTTAGCGCAGCCCAAGATATAAAGCTACATTTTTAGTTTACAGATTATTGTATTTGAGTAGCGTTCTCAAAAATTATTAATCACATCCACCCAAGCGACTCTCTTATCCAAGCCCATAAGATTTACCCATAATTTTTTGTTAGACTAGCGACATCAATCGGAAATACGGTCATTACTATTCAATACAAACAGCCCGCAACCTTAAACACCGCTAAAGGCAAACTCCGTCGTGTAGGCTTTGAGCTGGAATTTACCGGCCTTAATCTCGAGCAGTCGGTAGAGGTGATACTGTCTGCCGTTTCTGGCACGGTGAAAACGCAGACAGTTGCAGAAACATTGATTAGTAGTCGTTACGGTGAGTTTAAAGTAGAGGTTGATTGGAGTTATCTTAAACGTGAAGCAAGACTGCATGCCGATACTAAACCGCATCTGGACTTGTTGAGTAAAGCCGCAACATTGCTGGTGCCCATTGAGGTTGTTTGCCCCCATCGACATCAACCAACTCAGCATACTTGAACCTTTAGTGCAAGGTTTGCGACAGGCGGGTGCACAGGGTACTGATAATTCCCTTGTCGCTGCATTTGGCGTTCACATCAATGCCGAAATTGCGAGCCTCGATGCTCACCACATCAATGCTTACATTAAAGCCTTTGCAATGTTGCAATGGTGGCTGGTTCAAGCCCATGACGTAAATATCTCTCGTCGACTGACACCCTATATAGATCTATATCCCGATGCCTATCTGCTTGAGGTAGCAGCGGCAAAAGCGCCTTCTATCGACAATATTATTGATAGCTATCTACAAGCAAATCCTACCCGAAATCGTGCCTTGGACATGCTGCCGATGTTTGCCGAGATCGATTCTGATCGAGTTAAAAATGTTATTGATGATCCAAGGATTAAAGCTCGCCCCACCTTTCATTATCGCCTGCCAAATTGCGAAATTGATAAGGACAACTGGAGCCTGGCTCAACCCTGGAATCTATGGGCGGTGGTGGAGGAGGTTGCCAATAGTGGTGAAGCGCTCAATGAACTGTGCCAGCTGTTTGTGAATTCGGAGCGAATAATATTAGGTGTAGATCGTAATTTATGGGTCGAGAGAGTGGATGCATGGCTGAAAGACCACGGGTGGGTGTAACGGGAAACAGTCGCAGACTGTCTCCCAGCTGGATTTGTACCCGCGTTGCTTTGTTTTTGTCAGGAGCAAAAGCGGTGAGAATCAGCTTAAAGCACCACCCTGAAACTGAAGATATAAGCGCTTTAATTATTGGTGGTGGTGACGATATTTCGCCCATCCATTATGGTCTTGAAATGGCCCCCACGGTGAAGTCAGACCCGGATCGGGATCTATTGGAAATTCGCTGGATTAAAAAAGCATTGGATCAGAATATCCCCCTGTTAGGTATTTGCCGTGGAGCACAACTCATCAATGTCGTTATGGGTGGCACACTTCACCAGGATATTCGTTTGCTGCGCAAGCTCACCTATAATCGGCCAGGCTTACTACCCACAAAACAGGTTAAGCTTGAACCAAATTGTCTATTGGCAAAAATCTGCGGTAAAAATAAACTGCGGGTGAATAGCTTGCATAGCCAGGCAGTAGCCGAACATGCCGAGAGCTTGAGGGTAGTAGGGCGAGACCTCGACGGCATAGTCCAAGCAATGCAATCATCACAAGATCGCCCTGTCATTGGTGTTCAATGGCATCCGGAATATTTATTTTATCTACCTGCACAGATGGCATTATTTCGTTGGCTGGTTAAACAATAAAATGCTGACTTCTTATCTTGTCCTGTTTTTTAGTGCATTTCTTGCAGCAACGATATTGCCTTTTTATTCAGAAGTGGTGCTTTTTGCGCTGTTAAGAGCTGAGTATGAACCGGTGGCATTAGTGTTAGTTGCCAGTGTTGGCAACACATTAGGCGCCGTTGTTAACTGGTATCTGGGGCGCTTTATCCTGCACTTTCAACATAGACGTTGGTTCTACTTCAAGCCCGATCAGGTCGTAAAAGCTCAACATTGGTTTAATCGTTATGGCTTCTGGACGCTATTGTTAGCCTGGTTGCCAATAGGTGGCGATGCACTCACCGTAGTTGCTGGCATTATGCGAGTCCGGTTATGGCTGTTTATCGTGCTTGTTGCGGTAGGAAAAACGGCTCGTTATGTTTCTATCGTTTTTTTGAATGAGTGGATTTAAAACTATCTACACGGGGAAATGTTTACTTATTAGCGTTCAATAGGGCTTGTAAGCCGTTTTCAGAAAGGTGTCATTACTCTCTGTGCTTTTATATGCCAAAACCACTATTTGCACCAATAGTCAGTAAAATTAAAGGGTTCAGAGCCATTGCTTTCCCAGTTAATTCCTATAATTATGTGGATTCAGGGTGGCTCATCGATTGATGACTAACTTCATGATTTATTTATAATAATTTATATAGAAAGGCATTATTTAACTTTATTTAAATCTCTATTTCTATAGTATTGGCCGTTATAACTACCGATAGATTGTGGTGATTTTTTCTGTTCACTGAAAATCACTCTGCTTTCTACAATAATAAAATGGAGTGGTTGGTAGGTATGTCTAGAATCCTGTTAGTTTCTTTCTTCTATGTCATTTGCGGATATGCTTTCGCTGTTGATACTGATAGCGATGGCTTTTCCGACGAACTTGAGGTGTCGTTAGGTTACTCTCCAGTATCGAGCCTTGATAGCCCGCTACGTAACATTTCAAATGCTGATCTTGAATCAAGGGATTTTTTTGGTGCCAGTGTCGCCGTAGATGGTACTACCGTTGTAGTTGCAGCTAATGGCGATAATTCCGGCGGAATAAATGCCGGCGCAATTTATGTCTATGAACTGATATTTGGTGAGCTTGTTAAACAGGCAGAGCTGTTTGTTTACGACATGGGTGATGCAAGATTTGGGGATGCTATTGCCATTGATGGCGATACGATTGTAGTAGGTGTACCGAATAAAGACGATGGTTCAGCGTTTGTATTTGTACGTGAGAATGATGATTGGAAACAGCAAGCAAAATTGATCTCCAGTGATGGGGTAGATAATGATTTTGGTGCAAGCGTTACAATATCCGGTGATTTGATAGTTATTGGTGCTGACAGAGACAGTATCGGTGGGGCTGTTTATATTTTTAACAGGGAAGGAGAGGAATGGACAGAAAGCGCCAAGCTTCATGCCGGAGATCCATACCATGCAGCCAAGTTTGGGCATAGCGTAGCAGTTGGCGAATCAATTCTATTTGTAGGTACCTCCACATCTAGCACTTTATATAGTGCGGTATATATTTTTGCTGAGCATGATGGGGAGTGGATCCAATCGCATAAGTTAGCTCCTTCAGATACTCAATATTCTGATTATTTTGGTAAGAGCCTAGCCTATGATAATGGCACTCTCGTTGTCGGTTCTTATCGAGATGATCACCCTTCCAGTAATTCTGGTTCTGTTTATATATTTACAGAGGGCGCCAGCAACAACTGGATTCAGCGCGCTAAAATGGGAAGCACAGAGACTTCCATAGAGCTTGGGGCTTCTGTAGCGATTGATGGCGATAGAATTGTCGCTGGCGCGACAGGAGGTGCTATTACTCCTCGTTCAATTACGGTTTATGTCCGTAATGGAAATACTTGGGTACAGCAGCTTCAATTATCACCTGTAGACGGTGACAGCCTCGATGATTTCGGACAATCCGTAGCAATATCTAACAACATTGTTGTTGTTGGTGCTCCCTTCAAAAATGCTCCGCTAGAAGATGCTGCCGGCGGAGCTTACTTTCTTAATATTGATCATGATGATGACGGGCTCCTTGACCATGTTGAAACCAACACCGGTATGTATCTAAACTTTAATGATCACGGTACCAGCCCGATAAAACCCGATACTGATGACGACGGCCTGCTCGATGGATTTGAAGCCTCATTTGGTTTTGACCCCTTACAATCTGGCGAGGAAAATCTCGATGGTGATGTAGATACATTGTCTAACTTGCAGGAACAGACGCTGGGGACTAGCCCTTTAGCTGCTGATTCAGACAGCGATGGTCTTGCAGATAATGTTGAACTTAGTATTGGCACGGACCCTTTAAACGACGACTCGGACTATGATGGATTGCTGGATGGACAAGAGACCAATGATGGCCTTTATAGCAATTCGAATGCAACAGGAACCAACCCTCTGCTGGCAGATACCGATAATGATGGTTTAGCAGACGGGGTTGAAACGCATACCGGCACCTTTATTAGCAAGGAAAATACAGGCACTAACCCGCACGTAAATGATTCAGATAGTGATGGACTGTTAGACGGGTTTGAAGTGCTTGCTGGGTTTGATCCTCTGGCTGCCGGTGAAGAATTGCTGGATGCTGATGGCGATGGTTTGAACAATTACCAAGAGCAGGGTTTGGGAACCAGCCCCATGCTAACTGATTCGGACATGGATGGGGTAAGCGATGACTCCGAATTGAGCCTAGGAACAAATCCGATTGATCCAGATACTGATAACGACGGACTATCTGATGGCGTTGAAACAGCTACGGGTGTTTATGTTGATCAAGGTAATACAGGTTCTGATCCATTACTTCAGGATACCGATGGTGATGGTTTATTGGATGGTTTTGAAACACAGCATGGCTTTGATCCTCTGGTTTCAGGGCTGGTTGATATGGATACTGACGGTGACAAACTTTCAGATTTGCAAGAGCAGGCATTAGGCACAAACCCAAATGCCAACGATACCGACGGGGATGGATTCAATGATAATGTGGAAGTGGCGATTGCAACGGACCCTTTAAATATTCTCTCTGCCCCTCTTGATAAAATAAGACCTGGCGACGGGGTTTCTAATACCGGCTTTGGTAGCAAAATGGCAGCTGATGAAAACACTCTTGTTATAGGTGTCGCTGAAGATGATGATGCAGCTTATAACGGAGGCGCTGTTTATATTTTCAGGCGTGATCAGCAAGGAAAATGGATTGAATCACAAAAACTGACGGCGAGTGACGCCGATAGGGATGATGAGTTTGGCTACAGTGTTTCTATAGATGGAAGCACGCTGGTAGTTGGGGCAAGAGAGGGGGAGGTTGACGGGCTTGCAGTTGGGGTCGCCTATGTTTTTACTGAAGTTGATGGCGTGTGGTCTGAACAACAGAAGTTGTTTGCCCCTGATGGCGAAGAGTGGGACTTTTTTGGTTACAGCGTTGCAATCGATGACGACCGAATTGTTGTTGGTGCTTATGGTGCGGATGATCGTTATGCCTCGGCGGGAGCTGTTTATGTTTTTGCTAGGGATGGCAACAGCTGGTCGATGCAGACAAAGCTGTTAGCCTCTGATGCAGAATATAGTGGAAACTTTGGTCAGGTTGTTGCTATCCACAATTCAACAATTGTAGTTGGGGCAGCCTCTACTAACTACAATGATTATGAAGGCGCTACTCCAGCGCAAGTTTATAACGGAGCTGGTGCTGTTTATATTTTTGCTCAGCAGCATGGTCATTGGAAGCAGCAGGCAAAGTTGATTGCTTATGATGCTCGCTCTGATGATGGTTTTGGTTCCAGCCTGGCAATAGAGAACAATGTGCTGGCTGTAGGCGTCCCTGCAAAGTATAAGGAGGACGACTATACGCGACGCGGTGCTGTATATATTTATTCGCGTAATGCTGGCTCTTGGCAGTACATCCAAAAACTCGAGGCATCGGATGCATTACCAGGTGATAGCTTTGGCAAAAGCGTCAGTTTGCAAGGGAGAAATTTGGCAGTGGGAGCTAGCCAACAAGGAGAAAATAATGTCGGTGCGGTTTATCTATTCACTTTGAATGACGGCTCCTGGACCGAGCTTCATAAGCTGCCTGCATTTGATCAATCCAGTTATGATTATTTTGGTGGGAATGTGGCAATAACTAATGGAGTGCTGGCTGTCAGTGCCTCTGGTGATGATGATGCGGGTAATTCGGCAGGCTCAATGTATGTGTTTTATCTGGATGCTGATAATGATGGTTTGTTAGATATCGTCGAAACTAATACCGGTGATTATATTTCGGGTGATGATAGTGGTACCAACCCACTAGTTGAGGATATGGATAGTGACGGATTGCTAGATGGCTTTGAACTGAATTATGGCTTCAATCCTTTGTTTGCCGTGGAGGCAGAGCTGGACCCGGATAGCGATGGCCTAACTAATATTGAAGAGCAGTTAAATGGCACAAACCCATTACTAGCAGATTCGGATGGTGACGGGCTAGATGATGTAACAGAAATAAATATTGGCACTGAAGCTCAGAATTTTGATACCGACGATGATGGGCTTTCAGATGGAGAGGAGGTTGTAGCCGGTACTAATCCTTTGCTTAAGGATACGGATGACGACGGGCTGTTCGATGGATTTGAAATATCCAATGGCCTTAATCCCTTTTATGTAGGCGATGCGCAACTAGATAATGATCAGGATAGTTTGAATAATCTGGAGGAGCAGGCTCGCAAATCAAACCCACATCTTCCGGATACAGACTTTGATGGTTTGCCGGATAACGTAGAGACCAAAACCTGGAATTATATCGCTAGCAATAATCAGGGGACCGACCCGCAAAACCGGGATACCGATTTTGATGGTTTTACCGATGGTTTAGAGGTCCAGGCCGGTACCTCTCCTTTAGACGATGCTGATAACCCATTCCAAAAATTGCTGCCAGAGCCAGGTGAGGCTTATGACTACTACAGTCGAGTTGCGCTCGATGGTGACACGATGCTGGTTGGTGCACATGGTGATGATGCTGGTAGTAAAGCAGGGGCTATCTATGCTTACCGTTTAGTGGATGGCAAATGGTCGTTAGAGGATAAATTTTTTGCCAATGATGCGGTAACGGCTGGGGGCTTTGGCTCAGTGTTGGCTGTTTCAGGGGCCACTGCCGTGATAGGGCATAGTGGTGACGGTACTATTGCCTCAGGTGCAGGTGCTGCCTATGTATTTGTGCGCAATGGCAGTATATGGGTTCAACAGGCAAAACTGTTTGCAAGTGACGCTCAGGGCTCAGATCGTTTTGGCGCGAGTGTGGCAATTAAAGGAGATACCATTTTAATTGGTGCCTATCTGGAAGATGAGGCTGCTTACAATGGTGGTGCTGCTTATGTATTTACTAGAACAGGCACCATCTGGACCGAGCAAGCAAAATTAATGGCGAGTGATTATAGTCGTGAAGGGGAATTCGGATCCTCGGTAGCTCTTAATGACGGTATCGCCCTGATCGGTGCTCCAAAAAGAGCAATCAGGAGCGGCGCAGCTTATGTGTTTGTTCGTCAGGGTAATGAATGGTCAGAGCAGGCAATATTGATACCTGATGATATACATAGCAGTAGTTATATCGGTCAGCAATTAGCGATTGACTACAACACTGCTTTGATTGCTGGTAGTGGTTCACGTTATGTTTATGTTTTCCAGAGAGTAGGGGGAGCTTGGACTCAACAGGCAAGTTTGTTGCCTTCAGATTATCAGGTTAGCGATCAATTTGGTTCGCGGCTTGGTGTAAGCGGAAATACAGCATTTATAAAAAGTAGTGATTGTACTGTTTATATATTTACCGAATCCTCTAATTCTTGGCATGAGCAGCAAAGAATAAATCCTGGCGATGGGGATGAAATTAAGTGTGCTTATATGTCCGTAGATAGTAATAGGCTAGCCATCGGATCTTGGCAAGAGTCAGATCTGGGTATTGACTCGGGAGCTGCCTATGTTGTCGATATTGATTGGGATAATGATGGGCTTATTGATTTTGCCGAATCCAATACCGGTGAATATATTGACCCGAGCAACACAGGTTCTTCCCCGTGGGTTACAGATTCCGATGAAGATGGCCTGCTTGATGGCTTTGAAGTCGCTTACGGATTTAATCCATTACAAGCTGGAGAGGAAGACCTCGATAGCGATAATGATGGCTTAAGCAATTACCAGGAACAGAACTTAAACTTGGTACCGATCAGTGATGATAGTGATGGTGACGGGCTTTTTGATGGCTTTGAATTAGATAATAATTTTAATCCTCTACAGGGGGTTGAAAGAAACAATGACCCAGACCTGGATGGCCTGACAAACTTCCAAGAGCAGACTTATGGTACTGATCCTTGGCAGCTCGATACTGATGGCGACTCTTTCTCTGATGGTGAAGAGATAGCCAGTGGGCATAACCCTCTTAAGGTTGAGGATTGCGATATTGATAGCCTTTTTGGGCCAAGTGTTGGCGATCTTTTAATTTTGTCCCGTCAGTTATTGGAACTAATTCAAATTGAGTCATTGGAATGCGATATTAATCACGACGGTAAAGCCTCAGTTACAGATATGCTGCTGCTTGAGCAGTTGCTACTGCAATAAGAGACGGAACAGTTCATCCGTTGGTTACAGCAAAATTTCACTGAATTAACTAAGGCTCGTCATTTTGAGACTGTGTTAGCAACAAACGCTATTTAACATAATATACATTATGCGCATAGAAAACAGGTACAGCTTCTACAGCGTTGCAACAAGACCGTTATATATTAACCCCTCATTCTTGACTACACTTATAATACAAAGCTGGACAATGCATGATTAGGGATTATCACCGAGCACTGCTTGGCTGCAAATTGCGGAATGATTATGACGCTAGCTCTATTATCTGTGCGCTGCTTATTGCTGGCTTTATTGTTTAGCATGCCAGCTGCTTTTGCTCGTGAGACATTGCCGACACTTGAGCTCCAATCATCACTTGCAGACACTGTTCGACCTGAATTAGTTTATTGGCAAAACGACACTGAGCCACCCATTTATCAACCAGGGCAAGAGTTAGATGTTGCTTCAATGGCGCCTTGGCAGCCGTTGCCTGAGCTCTGGGATACTCCACGCTATAACACTAACAATGTCTGGTTTGCATTCTCGATAACGAACGCTTCTTCCCGAATTCGTACTTTGATGCTGGCATATAACTATGCACGCATGGATGAGATGGATCTTTATCTCGTCAAGAATAATATTGTTCAAGAGCGCTGGATCACTGGATCGGAGCGGCCCTGGGAAAGTCGAGCCATTCCCAACGCTAACTTCGTGTTTCCTGTCACGCTGAGCACTGGCGACAGTATCAATGTAGTGATTCGTACTACTGGCCGCAGTAGTTATTTTCCCAAGTACTGGAGCGTATCGGACATAGCGAGCTGGCAGAGGTATCACGAACTAACTCAGCTGCCCTCTTTAATCGCCCTGGGTTTTATGCTGTGCATCATCGTTTATAGTGCAGTGCTGTTACATGCGCTACGCACTGTAGTTAGCCTCTGCGCATTTATATATCTGGTAGCGCTTACCCTGTTACTGCTTTGGATCAGCGGTAACGTCTGGTTAATCTCGCCTGAATTTAATGAAAACAACCGCCTGGCAGCTATTGCAGTGGGTACTGCAATCAGCGCAATGGTTTTTTTACTAATTGATTTACTCGAAATGCGGAAAACCTTTCCACGTATTGCTCGTCTATTAACATTTTATACTGTCATCTATTTTGCTACCTATTTATTTCGCCCCCCATAATGAGTAGCGTAGGGATCGCATTACAAACTTCGTCAATGTTAATAATTTTGACACTTATAATTTATTCGGCATTTAACCCAAAAGCCCGTCATTATATTGGACTGGCCTGGCTACCAATCATTGGATTGGTCGGCTATCTTTTTTTAACAATTTTGCATCTGGTCCCCAGCATTCTCTATTGGATTGAGTCTTGTTTGGTATTGCATGGCATTTTACTAATGCTGGGCATGTCACGTTATGTTACCGATTCACGCGACCAGGTGCTTAGTGCGAATGCTGCGGTAGCCGCGCAATCTGCTTTTATGGCACGCATGAGTCATGAAATACGGACACCGATGAACGCCGTACTTGGAATGACTGAGCTGCTAAGAGACACACCACTGGCTGAGCGGCAGCGCAACTATCTTAATACAATCCATACCGCGGGCAGTGCACTGCTAACCATCCTGAATGACATTCTCGATTACGCCAAAATTGAAAGCGGGCAAATGAATTTGGAAAGCTTGCCGCTCGACCCCGCACAACTGGCTGTTGATAGCTTGTCTATTTTTAAAGTATTGGCGGAGCAGCGCGGTATTGAATTGATTTGTGATTGTGATACAGCGCTGCCCCCTACTATCAATGGTGACCCTACGCGCTTACAACAAATATTAGTTAATCTTATTTCCAATGCCTTAAAGTTTACTATGGAGGGTGAGATAGTTCTAAAAATATCGCTTGCGGAAAACAATCGCATCCGATTCGCAGTGGTTGACAGCGGCGAAGGTTTAACGAGTGATGAGCAACTTCGTTTATTTAAACGCTTTAGCCAAGCGCACAATAGAGTTACCCGCCAGCATGGTGGTACTGGATTGGGCTTAGCGATTTGCAAAGAATTAGTGAATTTAATGGATGGCGACATCGGCGTTGTCAGTGGTAAAGGTTCAGGCTCCACTTTTTGGTTTGAGATACCATTACAGAAAACCCCTACCCCAGAGCCACTGCCAGTAGCTGATTCCACAATGCCATTAGAAAATTTAGCCGGTAAGCACATACTGATAGTGGATGACAATGACACTTTTTTAGCCGCCCTGCACGCACTGTGCGAAAGCTGGGGAATGCATGCAGTAACCGCTGTAGACAGTAAAGCAGCTATTGCCGCGCTCTCCACCGATTCTAATTTTCACATAATAAGTGTAGATTGGCATATGCCAGAGATTGACGGTATCGCTCTCGCCAAACAAATTACTACGCAACAACTTGCGCCAAACGCTAAAATACTTTTACTGACTGGCGTGTCTTCGCTGCCATCGGATGACGTTCTTGCAGGCAGCGGCATAGCGGCGATTGAAACCAAACCGGTTTTACCTGCTCGGCTGAAACACATCTATGCCGCATTATTTAGTGATAACAGTATTGATTCACTGACTGTGAATGAAAAAGATAATATCACCACCCCTCCTCTCAAACTGTTATTGGCGGAAGATAATAACGTCAACCAATATATTGCAAAAGCGATGTTGGAAAAATTAGGCCATAGTTGCGAGTGTGTTAGTGATGGCGCCAAGGCGCTTGCAGCTTATCAACAACAACCTGATCGCTTTGATGCTATCTTGATGGATTGTGAAATGCCCGTCCTTGATGGCTGGGAAGCAACAAGGGCAATTAGAGAGTGGGAGCAGCAGCAACACAGAGCACCTATATTTGTCATTGCTTTAACGGCGCACGCACTAGCTGATGAGCGCGCTCGCTGTGAGCAGGCGGGTATGAATGACTTTCTCAGCAAACCCTTGCTGATAAAAACGCTGCAAGAAAAATTACTGCAGCTAAACCCTGGTGAATAGCGTATTTATTAGCGTTGTAGCGCAACCGGTCATTGCTCGTACTAACACCCGCATTATGCTCAAATACACGTCGCCTCGTAATCTATTAACAATCAACTGGGAATTTTCACTTGGATAACATGATTTGGTTTGGCATTGCCTTCTGTATCACTCAGTCAGCCATTTTCTCCGGGCTAAATTTAGCGTTTTTTAGTCTCAGTAGAATGCAGCTTGAAGTTGAAGCCGAACGCGGTGTTCACGAAGCTAAACGGATACTGAAACTGCGCGAAAACTCCAATTTCTTATTGTGTACCATCCTGTGGGGGAATGTTGGCATCAATGTCTTGCTTACTCTGCTCTCAAACTCGGTTATGGCTGGCGTGACTGCCTTTTTATTTTCCACCATCGTCATTACATTTATGGGCGAGATTTTCCCGCAGGCGTATTTTTCACGCAATGCAATGGTGATGGGTTCGCTGTTATCACCGGTGCTGAAGCTTTACCAATTCCTGCTATATCCGGTTGCGAAACCTAGCGCCTGGATTTTGGATAAGTGGCTGGGACAGGAAGGGATTGATTATTTGCGGGAACGGGATTTAAAGGCCATTATCATGGCCCACATCGATGCTGAAGAAGCCGAGGTTGCTCACCTGGAAGGTATCGGTGCGATCAATTTTCTGGCCATCGACGATTTAACGGCAAGTGATGAGGGGGAAGTAATTGAGCCTGGCAGCATTATCGCCCTTCCCTGCAAGGTCGATTTTCCGGTGATACCCGACTTTAAACGAACTATCGATGACCCCTTCTTGAATGCGGTAGATGCTTCCGGACAAAGCTGGGTTATATTGACAGATGATAATGACAAACCCTTGCTGGCGCTGGATGCTGATGGTTTTTTGCGAGACGCCATATTTAACCAGGACAAACCCTGTGATCCCTATGATTATTGTCACCGCCCTATTGTCACCAAAGACCCTCTCTCCCCTTTGGGCGACCTGATATTTCAGCTTAAAGTTAATGAGAGTGACAGTAAACTGCACGATGGCGTTATCCGTGATGATGTTATTCTGCTGTGGGGAAACACCAAAAAGATTATTACCGGCAGCGATATTTTAGGGCGCTTGTTGAAAGGTGTGTCTACAAACCGTTAGCAGAAAGAACTCTCGTTATTTGTTCGTAGTGTTTTTGGTGCGTCGATGTACAGATTCTCAATCTTACAACGCCGATCAAGCGATAATAATCCTTTTGCAATGAAACTTTTTACCCTAAATACAAACTAAGCTGATGGCTCAGGTTTTGGGCTATCTACCCAGTCATTGCATGCACGCTCACTTTTAATTCAATAGTGTAAAACATAATTAAGCAGTTAGATCAGAGCTATAAAATGTAGCAACAACTGTTATCATGCATGCAATTTTGTAACGTTATTGGAGCCCATTATGACGCGACGGACAAGCGTTGTTATTTCTTTGTTAAGCCTAGCAATCACACCCCTGATAATGACACTAGCCCACGCTACCGACAAAGGCGCTCCCGTCGAAGTGGTCGCGCCTCAGCAACGCAACATTTTTCAGTCAGTTCAACTTACCGGCACAGTAACCTCCCCTCAGACCGCGACACTGTCTGTCGCGACCAGCGGTCTGGTGGCTGCGGTACATGCTGAAGAAGGTAGCCAGGTGCAAGCAGGCGACTTATTGCTAGAAGTTGATGCCAAACTAGCACAATTACAATTGGAGAGTGTTATCGCGAAAAAGAGTCAGGCCAGTATCGCACTACAAGATAGCCAACGTCGTCTTGAAGAAGCACGGATTTTGATTCCCAACAAGAGCATCGCAGAAAGCACAGTACGCGAACTGGAAGCAGAAGTGGCCGCCAGCCAGGCGGTATTGCAACAGGCAGTAGCCGATAAAGCCTACCAACAAGAATTAATTAATCGCCACCAGCTAAAAGCTCCGTTTGCTGGCGTAGTCAGTCAAAAACTCACCGAGCAAGGGGAATGGCTGGCTCCTGGTGCAGGTGTCTTTGAATTAGTAGGCACAGAGAATGCCCGCATTGATTTTTATGTGGCTGAAAATTATCTAGCCAAGCTGAATCAGGATACTGCTATCAGCTTTAACCTAAATGTCGACCCTAACAAGGTTTACCAGGGGCGAATTGGCGCTATTGTGCCAGTACTAGACCCGGCAGCACGTACATTTTTATTGCGGGTACTAGTGGATTCTACCGCAGGTAATATTATTCCCGGAATGTCTGTGAGCGCCCTATTACAAGTCCCCACTGATCGGCAAGGTATTGTGGTGCCCAAAGATGCTCTCCTGCGCCACCGGGATGGCCGCGTGATTATCTGGGCCATCGAGCAGCGCAACGGTGAGTCGTTTACGGTTGAACGGCTGGTGGAAACTGGAGTGGCCTTTGATGGATTCATTGAAATCCGGCAGGGCCTAACGCTGGGAGAACAGGTCGTTGTACGTGGTAATGAAGCGCTGCAAAACGGTCAAAAAGTGATGCTCATTAACCACAACTCATCAGGACAGTAGTATGTTTGAGCGAATCGTTCAACATGGCACCTTAGTCACCGTATCGGTATTAATTATTTCAATATTAGGCATTGTGGCGGCCTTGCGCATCCCCGTGCAGATGATTCCTGATCTCGATGTTCGCACGATCAGTGTGCGCACAATATGGCCAGGTGCAACACCACAGGATGTTGAAAAAGAAATATTAATTGAGCAGGAAGATTATTTACGCAACCTCCCCAATTTGTCTCGCATCGTCGCTACCGCTCGTAGCGGTCGTGCCGAGATAGCCTTGGAGTTTCCCTTTGGCACCGACATTACCGAGATGTTGATACGGGTCAATAATGCCCTGAGCCAAGTTCAGTCTTATCCTGAAAATGTTGATGAGCCGCAGATTTTTGCTAATTCCTTTTCCAGTAATGCGTTTATGTTTTTTAGCTTGCAGCCGGCGCCTGGCAATCCGCGACAACTGGATATGGATTTAATGCTGGATTTCGTCGAAGACAATGTGAAGTTACGTATGTCTGCTGTAGCCGGTGTTTCTGAAGTCTATGTCAACGGCACTGCCGAGCGACAAATCCAAATACTCATCAATCCTGCGCAGCTCGCGCAGCGTAACTTAACTCTGGACGATGTTAGACAGGCCATTCGCAGCCGCAACACTGATCGTTCAGGTGGTGAAATTGTATCCGGAAAGCGGCAATACCTGTTACGCACTATAGGTCGTTTTGAAACACTGGACGAGCTGAAACATTTGGTACTGGTGCGCCGGGGCGATACCATTATTCGCCTCAGTGATATTGCAGACGTCACACTCGACCATTCTGAAAAGCGCGACTTCACTACCTACAATGGTGACCCAATATTTTTATCGCTATTCGCAAAGAATCGGGCTCCAATGTGATCGATATCAAGCGTGCCATGCTGGTTGAAATCGAAGCCATTAACCGCGAGGTGCTGGAACCCGCCGGATTAAAAATCACACCGATTGCCGACGATGTCCGCTATGTAGAAGAGTCGATAAGTAACGTCTGGCAAAACCTGATACTCGGCGCCATGCTGGCAACATTGGTGATGTTTTTATTTTTACGTTCTTACAAAGCCACACTTGTCGGTGTTATCGGCATTCCTATTTGTATTATCGCTGCGTTTTTGGGTTTGTTAATGACCGGGCGTACTATCAATGTTATTTCTTTAGCCGGTATTGCTTTTGCGATCGGGATGACTCTCGATAACAGTATTGTCGTGCTTGAGAGTATTGAGCTTGCCCGTCGGCGTGGCGCCAATGCCATCAAGGCTGCCATTGAAGGCGTGCGCCAGGTATGGCCCGCTGTATTAGCTTCGACGTTAACGACGGTGCTGGTTTTCTTGCCTGTCGCTTTTGTTGAACTGGAAGTCGGACAGCTCTATTCCGATATTGCGATTGCAATTTCTGCAGCAATTTTAACCTCGATGTTGGTAGCGATAACCGTTCTACCCACTGCCGCAGCACGCCTGAATTTAATAAAGAAGCTTCGACATTGACTGCTGACACCGTTGGCAGTCGCGTGCATAAAGCCACTCTGCAAAGTGTTAACCGCATCATCGGTAGCCACCGTAATCGAGTCATTTGTATAGCAGTGACTTGTGTCACCAGCTTGCTGGTGTTGTTCACACTCACCCCACCAGCCGAATATCTACCCGAGGGTGAAGAGCCAAAAGTTTTTGCCAGTATGAATGCGCCTCCGGGCTATAACCTCGCAGCCATGCAGGCAATCTCTGAAGAAGTTGAAGCCTATTTTTTACCCTTTGTCGGTGATGATCCCAGTCGATTTCAACGCGGAGAAACCCAGGTTCCTGCTCTAAAATATATGAATATGCGGGTAGCCCCTGACCAGATACGGATTATTGCCGAACCCCTGGATGCCGCTGATATTGATGCCGTGATGGATGCGCTAACGAATAAATATAAAACGTATCCGGGCATGCGCGCATTTGCCGCCAGAGGTTCGATTATTACCAGTAATGATGGTGGTACCCGCAGCATTAATCTCGATATTGCGGGTCCTGACTTGGCGGTAATCTACGATGTGGCCTTAAACGCTTATCGTCGTGCCGAAGAGGTTTTTGAAAATCCCCGCATTCAAACCAGCCCTAATTCACTGACGCTGGCGCAACCCATGGTGGAAATACGTCCCCATTGGGATCGCGCTGCTGAGTTGGGGTTAAATGCCGAGCAGCTAGGTTTTACCATATCCGCATTGACTGACGGCAGTTATGTCGATGAGTTTTTTTTGGCCGACGATAAAATAGATATCTATTTATACAGTGATGCCGGTCAGCAAGCCACGCTGGACAATCTGGATCAAATGCCTATTTACACACCCAGTGGTGCAGTACTGCCACTGGCAGCACTCGCCGACATTATCGAAACTGTCGACACCAGTGCCATCAGGCGCGTTGCCGGTCGCCGCACAGTGAGTTTGAATATTATTCCGCCACGCTCCATTCCACTGGAAACCGGGGTAGAAATGGTCAAGCAGGATGTGGTGCAGTACTTAAAAGATAATGGCAAGATTCCGCTTAATGTACAAACCAATATCTCTGGCGCAGCCGACCAACTTGACGCTGCCCGCAGCGCACTCACAAGCAATTATTTAGTCGCGGTGTTAATCGTGTATTTATTATTGGTCGCTATATTTAACCACTGGGGTTACCCACTATTGATTATGACGTCTATACCGCTAGGTATTGCTGGCGGTATTGTCGGCTTATGGTTAATCAATGCTGTTGGCGGAATCCTGCCATGGGTGGGCCTGCCCGCCATCAGCCAACCCTTTGATATGATTTCCATGCTAGGTTTTTTGATTTTAATGGGCACCGTGGTCAATAACCCCATTTTGATTGTGCATCGTGCGGTGGAAAATATAAAAGCATCCGGCATGAGCGCACTGGACGCCGTAAGCGAAGCAGTGGATGCGCGTTTGCGCCCTATCGCCATGTCGACCATCACCACCATCTGCGGTTTGGCCCCACTGGTATTAATACCGGTGCCGGTACAGAATTGTACCGCGGTGTCGGTGCTATTGTGATGTTCGGCATCCTCGGCGCTGCTGGTGTTACCTTAACGATGTTGCCAGCACTGACGGTGATGGTGCTGCAGTGGTTTTCAAAATCGGACAATTAATTTTGCTAGTCGTTAGACGCTTTAGCCGCAGCCATATAATTAATGGGAGACCAATACAGGTATGTCGGTTTTATCTAAAACATCCTCTACAGTATTATTAAAAAGCATTTCATAAAATTTTGAGTGCCTTCCCGCCCCCACAACCATAAAGTCATGATTGTATTCTTCAACTCTAGCCAATAACATATCTCCAATTTTATCGGCATTTTCGTCACATTCCACGTAATCCGCATCCACCTCATGCTGTTTTAAGTAGCGCAGTATTGAAGATTTACTGGATTCATTATCAATAATGTCACCTTGCAGCTGATGTGAACCATTGAACACAGTGACATCATCAGCAAGCTGTATAAACGGGAGTGAGTCAGAAACCGCACGACCTGCCTCTCGGCTAGCATTCCATGCAATAATGGGGTGATTGAAAGAAGCAGTCAGCCTGGGCTGTTCAGGCAATATAAGTACCGGGCAACTTGACTTGATGACAATATTGGAGGTCGGGCTACCTAAAATATCTAGCGCATTTTCGCCATCTATTTCTTTACCCATAATAATCAAATCATAGTAACGACTGTATTCCGGTATCGCAGTCTGCCAATTTTTCTCTATCGAAGTTAACGATAAATCTATATTAAAAATTGCAGATATTTTTTTAATTTTATTACTAATTTCTTCAATATCATTCTCTACCCTATTCTTGTGGGCGGCTAAATTTCGATCTGGAAACACTGGCATGCCCAGTGCGATTGACTGTGGATATACTGTATTAGCTAAAGGAGCGGGCTCTATATAAAGACAATCAATTTCTGCGTCAAATGATTTCGCCAGGGTTATTGCCCACTCAAGCCTGTGATTAAAAGTGGAGTTATTGTCTAAATTAACCAATATTCGTTTGATACTCATTCAACACCTCATTACTTATTCAAATGAATAAATTCGCGCTTAATAATTTGCGCCCTCACTTTAAACTCGCAATTCTTGTACCATATCCAATAATCAATTTGTTAAGGTCGATAACTATCTAGTAAACCATGTGGCAATAAGTTCATGATTGTATTTCCTAGGCGTTTTTTATAGCTAGGTCACCATCAAAATAGAAACTTAAGCAATATTTTCCATCTTATAATTTACTGTTATCTGAAGTTATTTTATTACCACTTACACTAACCTGAAGCATTAAGAGCCATATTCCGTGAATATATGAAAAAAACCTATAATTGTGGTTTTGCACTTTCCTGTTGGTTTAAATCAACCAACCAAGCACTTATTAGCCAACATTTCGCACATAATCAATTGGCATCAAACCTGCATTACTAGTTATGAATTTTTTAATTCACCAATAGATACAGGAGCTTAATATGTCACAGGAAGCTATTTTAAAACTAACTACAGAGGAATTTCATACCAATAGTGGTGTTGATAGACATGACCGCGCCGAACTGGCCGAGAGGTTATCCAGTGCTCTTGCCAACACCTATCTTCTCTACCTAAAAACCCAAAATTGTCACTGGAATGTTGTCGGTCCGCTATTTTTTAGTATTCACAAATTGACGGAACAGCAGTATCAGGATATGGCGGAAGCAATTGATAGTATCGCAGAGCGCATCCGCATACTTGGCTTTATTGCACCAGGTAGTTTTTTACAGTTTTCAAAAGTTGCAGTTATCAAAGAGGAACTGGGCTCACCAAAAGCTGAAGCAATGATTGCAGAGCTTGCTGAAGATAATGAAATGTGTAGCAGACTTTTACGTGAAGCCGTGGTTGCCGCAGAAAAAGTTAACGACGTGAAAACTGCTGATCTGTTAACTGATCGTATCGGTCAGCATGAAGAAAATACATGGATGTTACGCGCGCTCTGTGCCTCGTAACCCAACTATTCACCAAGTTAAGAAAAAAGAGTTATTGCATAGAATGATGATCATCGCATCTGCGATGATCATCGGTTGATGCAGGACAACTTTTTATAGACGATTATTGTAACCAAATTCGGAAAGGGGAAATCCTTATGACAATTAACAGGAATTTATTAGTTATTACGCTTATCGCAACAAGCGCGATATTCATTAGTGGCTGTGAGCAGCAAGATAATGCCAAAGTAGAAACCAGCTCTGCGCCAAAACCTGATAAAGCGGAGACCACATCAAACACAGCCAACCCTAAGGCATCAAAGGATGTTGTAATGAATGAATGGCAAGAATTTACCCAATCATTAAAAGCCTACAGCCAAGCCGAACAGGAACAGGCGATCACCGCAGTTAATACTGAAATGCAACGAATCGATGCGCGAATTGATTCAATGAAGCAAACCCTGGATAGTCAGGCAGCGTCAGTTAGCGCTCAGACTAACGAAGCAAGAAAAGCCACGATTAAAGCTGTGGAAGAACAAAGAGAAGCGCTAGAATCATGGGCTAATAAGTTACAGGACAGCTCGGAAGATGCCTGGGCAGAAGTCACGGATGGTTTTTCTGAAGCCTATGGGGTTTTGGAACAGTCTCTAGAGGATGCTGAGCAGCAATTCACTGAAGATAGCAAGAATACATCTGACGCATAGTAATAGCATGTATTGCTAATCAGAAATTGAACGCCTTATATCAATACTCACCTGCACTACATAATTTTTTATTATGTAGTGCAAAGAGGTCCGCTTGATAAATGACGCTTATGTAGAAAACAACAGGGTAAAAAGGCAGGCCTGGCTGATCATTCCTCTGGCTTTGATTGTCATTGGACTCATTACGTTATTTGGCGATTTTGAAGATGATGGCCTTTTCTCAACCAACCCCGCGACAGTTGTCACGAGCACGCCAGACGGAATGGAACTTGACCTGGCTCTCGTATCGACGAGCAATGGCCAAAGCTGGCAAACCGAGTGGCGTCCTCCTTCAAGCCAAGCAAAGCAACAGGTAACTTTATCACTTAGTCAGTACGCCGCGGATTACAAACAATTACGTCTGCAGCTTGAGGTACGGGCAGAACCAGGGTCGTCTCAACGACAAAAATTGGCGGAAAGGCTCGGTGCGGCGCTAGCACAATATGATTTAGGTCGGGTAGAACCAAGCGCTGCTCCACCAGCGACTCTGGCGCCACTTGATAATGGCGTTGTATTGCTGTGCGCTGAAGCTGATAGCAAGTTTGCCCGTCGCATGCTTGCAACACTTGCACCCTACTTGGGGGGCAGGGTTATTGTGCGCTTTGATGCGGAAATCCCGCCGCAGACTATGCGCCTTTACCTGTCTGGCAAACTTTATTTCAATGTACATGGACAGGCAACGTTTGATGATGTCGAAAGCCAGCAGGAAAGTATAGACAGCTAGTCTATTATCATTTTTTGTAGCACTATTCATGAGTGGTACCACATTAATTAGGGAGATCAATTGATGCTTACAATGCGCCAGCGATGGTTAACTAAACCCATTTTACGGCAGCTAAAACAAGTGCTACCGCCGATGTCAGATACCGAGTTACAAGCACTGGAAGCTGGCGGTGTTTGGTGGGATGCACAACTACTTTCTGGCAAGCCCGACTGGCAGCAATTATTGTCGATGGGAGCACCTCAATTAAGCTCTGAAGAGCGGGCTTTCATCGACGGGCCAGTGGCAACACTCTGCGAGATGATTGACGACTGGGCGATCACCTTTGAGCATCGCAAAATTCCAACAGCAATTTGGGATTTCCTGAAGCAACATAAGTTTTTCGGGATGATCATTCCAAAGCAGTATGGTGGACTGGAATTTTCAGCTTATGCCCACTCGGAGATTGTCACTCGAATTTCAACTGTCAGTACTACCGTAGCAGTCACGGTAATGGTGCCGAACTCGCTTGGCCCTGGCGAACTACTGCATCAATTTGGCACTCAGGCACAACGGGACTACTACCTGCCACGACTAGCCGACGGGCGCGAAATCCCCTGCTTTGGATTAACCAGTCCAGAAGCTGGATCCGATGCCGCGTCAATGGTGGATAAAGGCGTTGTCTGTTACGGCGAATATAATGGCGAACAAGTATTGGGTATGCGGGTGAATTGGCATAAGCGCTATATCACTCTCGGCCCAGTGGCCACTCTGCTCGGGCTGGCTTTTAAACTCTATGACCCTGATCACCTGATCGGCGAAGACGATGAGTTGGGGATTACTGTCGCACTGGTGCCCACTGATACGGAGGGTGTAATCATTGGTGACCGCCACTACCCTTGCATGCAAGCATTTCAAAATGGACCTAACTGGGGGGAAGATGTATTCGTTCCAATGGATTGGGTCATTGGTGGTCAGGAAAGAATTGGTGAAGGTTGGAAAATGCTGATGGCAGCACTGGCTGCGGGTCGAAGTATTTCCCTGCCATCACTGAGTACCGGTGGTGCCAAACTTGCGGCTAAAGCTACGGGAGCTTATGCCCGCATTCGTGAGCAATTCAATATCCCCATCGGCAACTTTGAGGGTGTACGCGCGCAGCTCGCTAATATCGCAGCTACTACTTATTTACTGGATGCGGCTCGCAAGACCACGACCCAGGCCCTGGATCACGGTCATATTCCAGTAGTGATTTCAGCGATTCTTAAAGCACATGCAACCTACCGCCTACGCGAGGTGATCAATGATGCCATGGATGTCCACGGCGGCAAGGCTATCAGTGACGGACCCAATAATTATCTTGGAAATGTTTACCGCTCCGTACCCGTAGCAATAACCGTCGAAGGGGCAAACACCCTCACACGCAACCTGATTATTTTTGGGCAGGGAGCGATACGCTGCCACCCTTATCTACTGGCGGAAATGGACGCGGCGAGTCTTGATGACGAAGAGCAAGCGTTGCACGCTTTAGACCGCGTATTATTTAAACACGCCGCTTTTATTTGCTGCGGACTGGGGCGAGTCTGGCTACATACCTGGACTGCCGGCCATCTGGTCAAAGAGCCGAAAGGCGCTGGCTCGTTAAAACGGCATTATCAACAGATCAGTCGCTATAGCGCAGTGTTGACCTTTATATCCGAAGTGGCTCTGATAACCCTGGGCGGGGCCTTAAAGCGTAAGGAATATCTTTCCGCCAGGCTCGGAGACGTCCTCAGTGAGTTGTACTTACTCAGCTGTGTGATGAAAAATTTTGAAGACGATGGCCGTCCTGCATCAGATCGGCCACTGATAGATTGGTTGCTTGCAGCTGGTCTTAACAAAATAGAACAACAATTGGATCAAGTGATCAGTAATTTTCCGTCGCGGCCAGTGGCATGGTTAATGAAGCTGATAATCCTACCGCTTGGGATTCGACGACGCCCCGCTACCGATGCACTAACCGATCGTTGCGCTGAACTACTACTAGAACCTTCAGACTGTCGCCGACGACTGACCGAAGGCGTTCATATTGGCCAGAGCGCAAAAGGGCTAGGACGAATCGAGGACGCCTTCGATAAAGTGGTAGCCTCGCAGGCATTGCGTGACATACTCAAAGAAAATCGGGTAACGGTCGATCAAGCATTGCAGCAAAACTTACTCAGCGAGTCAGATGCCAAGCAATTACATGATGCTGAAATGGCTGTGGCATTAGCGGTTGCCGTTGATCACTTCGGTGCCGAGGAGCTAACAAACGGCGACTAAACAATGCCCAGGCAGAACTGCGCGGCAATCCCAAAACAGTTAATACAAATGCTAAAAGGTACCGTTAGCATACCTTCACTCGCCTGACCGTATAGAAGACAAAAAATCACACAGAAGACAGCCGGTATATATAGCGTGGTAGCTACAGTGAATTGACAATACAATTTTTTCTCTACTCATAATCTGAGAGCCAGTAACTCCACCGTACTATTTGCGAAAGAAAATAGACCTAGCGCTATATTACTATTACAGCCAAACAGTAAATATAATCTATAAAGAGCGTGCCAAATTATACATTCAACATAAAATTACTATCCTGAAAAGTATAAAATTAGCCACTGCATTCTGGCTGAGGCATAATAATCAAGACATATACTTCTTGATATCCTGTCAGGCTTATACCTTGGCAAGCACATACACAATTAGGATACCCTCATGGCAAATCGCCTGCTAATTATTGAAGATGACAGTAATTTAGCTACCGCATTAAGCAATCATTATAAAAACAAGGGATGGAGTTTAGAAGTAGTAGATTGCACTGCCAGCGCAAAATTACAAATCATAGATTATGATTTTGAACCTCAGGTCATCATCGCTGACCTCGAGCTATCGATGGAAGATGATGTCAAAGAATTACAAGCATACACTGACGATGCTGAATGGATTTTTATCGTTAATGACGACGATAAAAAAGATATAACCTGGATTGAGGATCTGGCATACGACTATTTAACTAAACCGTTAGACGAAAAACGTATACATATACTCGTTAATCGAGCATTACGTTCACACTTAACCCGCAAACGCTTACACACTTATTCAAATTCAAAGCTAGAACGTTACCAACTAGAAGCCATAGTAGGCAAAAGTGCGCCAATAAAAGCGCTTAAGGGTATGCTAAAACAACTGTTTGAAGTACCCATTAGCACACTGATTATTACGGGAGAAACCGGCACGGGCAAAGGGCTGATTGCCAGAATCCTCCATCATTGTGGGCAACGCTCTGATGGGCCAATCATAGAGCTAAACTGTGCGGCACTACCAAAGGACCTGCTTGAATCACAACTCTTTGGACATGAAGCCGGCGCATTTACCGGCGCCAAAGGACGTCATAAAGGCCTGTTTGAGCAAGCCAATAGCGGCACTTTATTTTTAGATGAAATTGGTGATATGGATATTGAGCTGCAAAGTAAATTATTGAAAGCAATCGAAGATCAAAAAATAAGGCGACTGGGCAGTGAACGAGAAACACCTATTAATGTACAAATTATGGCCGCCACGAGCATCGACCTGGTAACTGGAATACAAAACGGTACATTCAGAGAGGATCTGTATCACCGTCTAAGCGTGTTTCGTATTACCTTACCCACTTTAAGAGAGCGCAAAGATGACTTGGTAGAATTAGTCCCGCGCATTGTATCTGAATACAATACCAAAGCTAACAAAAAGATAGAGATCATCCCCGACGCCGTATGGGAAAAACTATTAAATTATGACTGGCCCGGTAATATTCGTGAGCTGCGAAATGTTATTGAGCGCAGCGTACTACTTTCAACTGACGATTCTTTTCCAGAACAATGGCTACAGCTGTTTCAACCAAATATCGCTCAACACAATAATGTGTCTGATTTTGATGCTAATGCTTCTCAACAGAAAGAAAAACCATCAGTTATGCTCACTCTACCAATTGATGGCAGTATTACACTTGATGAAATGGAGCGCCAAATCATTCAAGCTGCGCTAGAAAATTCTGACCATAATGTTTCAGAGGCAGCAAAGGTGCTTGGAACGACTCGAGAAACATTAAGGTATAGAATACAAAAATATAACATTCATGCTTCAAGCTGAGCGTGCTCTATCAAACGAATGACTAAAGTCAGCTGGCACGAAAAATGCCTTTCTACTTGAACACTATCAGTTTGCTTGTGCATAGCAACCGATTAGGGCTATCACTATCTACACTTTAATTATGATAGGTAGTATAAAATGAGCAAAGCCTTCGCACTACATTGGCTGATGTGTGGAGCATTTAGCCTCTAATCATTCGCCAATATTATCTACCAGTGAAACTTATCTGAAACAGTTAAATTCTTTATTTTAAATTAACTTATTGATTGTGCTTATCAACCATTATTGTTGAAAAGCCCCAGAAACTGTTGTTGATATATCCTATATTAACGAGATAAAAGCCACTGGGTTTTAGCTTATATCTTTGGCACAGATAGTGCAGCGTAATAGCGAAGAAGGAAATCATATAACCACAGCACCATAGAGAGATATACATTTTTTAAGCGAAACCCTGGTCAGATCTATTAAATGAGGGCAGCATGTCAGTTAAAAGTATTCTAATGCCAATAACTAGTGGCGCATTGATAAATAATCGATTTGAGTGGGCCATACATATATCAAAATACTTTGAAACCAGCATCACCGGATTGTACATAGAACCACCCTATCAGGATGTTACACAACCCTCACTCATGCCTGATGGCCTGGAGAAAAAAACTGACTCATATGCCCGTAATTTTGAGCAGCATCATGCAATCATTAAGCATGAGATAAGTAACATCAAAGATACTTTAAATAAAGTGGGATTATTATTAAAAAAAGACATCCCGTTACTAACCACAACAGAAAAAATATCTACAGCACTAAAAAAATACAGTCAATATTATGATTTGATTATATTAGAAAAAAATCAAGTACCGGATAGTATTCTTTCGCTATTAACCGATCCAGCGATCGATATTGCTGTTAATTCAAGTTGCCCGGTTCTGGTAGTTCCTAACAGAGCTCCCAATTATCAATTTCCTCAGTCACCGGCTTTTGTTTGGGATGAGAGCCACGAAGCAAGCCGGTCATTGACACATTCCTTACCATTAATCTGCGCCAATGATTGCACAAAAGGAACTATTTTAAATATAGGGCAACAACAAAATAAAACGTTGGATTCCGAACTGGACCGTATATCTATCTCGAAATATTTAACACTGCACAAGCTAAATGCTGAGTATATATCTATCAAAGCAAATGAAAAAAATATGGCGGATAGCCTACTTGATACTCTGGATTTAAAGAATCATGATTTATTGGTGATGGGTGCCTATGGGCACTCAAAATTACGCGAATTATTTATTGGAAGTACTATTAGAGAAGTATTCAAGCATGTAGATATACCAGTATTTTTATCTCATTAGTTAATAATTAAGAGGATTTATGAAATTCACAGCAGACGCAAGCAATATTATATGCAGTCGCGTCGACACGCAGACTAAATCAAATCTTACAAATGAGTACATAGTTGCTCACTTTGATAAACGATTAAAGGAAATCCCTCCTCATGTTGAGAGTCAATTAACCGACGAGGAGACAGATGAATTACGGCACTGGCTTCTCGACCGGGAAAAGATTAAGCAAGATCCCTCAGAAAAAAATTTACTGGAATTATTACCAAAGTTAATGGATGAAGGGATTGTAGCTATCGATGAGTTAGACACGATCAACCAGAACACGTTTAACAAATTGCTTACAAGTATTGATCATTTAAGATGTAAATTACTTGGTGCAAAAAGCAAGCTTAGTAGCACACCCGCCAATAGCGCCCAACTTAACAAACAAGAGGCCAACAAAGAGCGGCTCGATCAAGTAGCTAAGCATATTATTTAACCCTGAGACGATCTTGCAAGCCAGTTGGCCCGTGTACTCCCCTGACTCGATCCTTCTCATCACGGTATACATTATCGGTAGCAGAAACCTGTTGCCTTTAAGTATTTGAGCCTATATCATTCGAATATACGGATATCCATATATTCGAATGTATCACTAACCACTATTATTCTTCGACAACATGTTAAGGATAAGGCAATAAGGCCCAACAATGATTAGCCCCGTACAACTATTCAAATGCCTTGCTGACGACACCCGCTTGAATGCCATATTGTTAATTCAGCAAGCCGGTGAGCTTTGTGTCTGTGAGTTGATGGCCGCACTGGATGACAGTCAACCTAAAATATCAAGGCATTTAGCCCAACTACGCAACTGTGGCCTGCTGTTAGACGAGCGCCGTGGCCAATGGGTGTTTTATCGAATCAACCCCGCCCTACCCGACTGGGCCCACGCCATATTCGAGCAAGCAGTCACAGCCCGCGAAGAAAACCTGCACCTCTATCAAACAAAATTAACCCGGATGAGCGACCGTCCTAGCTGCTGACTTTTATATCTTCGGGACCCCATTTCTTATGAAAATTCTATTTATCTGCACCCATAACCGCTGCCGCAGCATACTCAGCCAAGCCATTACCAATCATTTATCCAATGGCCGAGTCACCGCTTACAGCGCTGGTAGCCAGCCTGCGGACCAGGTACATCCACTATCACTTAAATACCTGCAACAAAAAGGGATTAGTACCTCAGGCCTGCATAGCAAATCCTGGGATATCGCTGAAGAACTGACGCCAGATGTAGTGATCACCGTATGCGATAGCGCAGCCAGTGAAGCGTGCCCGGTTTGGTTTGGCAATACCATTAAAGTGCACTGGGGCTTACCCGACCCCTCAAAACTGGACACAACAGAAGAGCAAGTTGAAGCTGCATTTTATTCGGTGATGACAACCATTGAGCGGCGTATTCACAGCCTGCTAGCGTTTGATTTTGAACACGCTGATAAACCTGCACTACAGGCAAAACTGCAAGAAATTTCGGAGATTAATTGATAATGGGGATTTTCGAACGCTACCTTAGTTTATGGGTTGGACTTTGTATTATTGCGGGCGTCACTTTGGGCAATACCATTCCATCATTATTTAAATGGTTTGCGGCACTTGAAATTGCCCATGTAAATATACCAGTTGCGCTCTTTATTTGGGTAATGATTTACCCGATGATGGTGCAAGTGGATTTCTCATCGATTAAAGACGTAGGCAAAAAACCGAAAGGTTTAATACTAACACTGGTCATTAATTGGCTAATCAAGCCCTTTACTATGGCGGCACTTGGCTGGCTGTTTTTTCGTGTATTGTTTGTAGATTTGGTCGACCCGGCAACGGCCACTGAATACATTGCTGGTATGATTTTGTTGGGTGTTGCACCCTGTACTGCAATGGTTTTTGTCTGGAGTCAGCTCACTAAAGGCGACGCCAATTACACCTTGGTTCAAGTGTCAGTCAACGACCTTATTATGGTTGTCGCCTTCGCGCCGATAGCTGCCTTCTTATTAGGTGTTAGTGATGTCACCGTACCCTGGGATACACTATTACTTTCCGTCGTACTTTATGTACTGATCCCGCTGGTTGCCGGGGTTATTACCCGTAAAACATTAGATTCGGCTAATGATCATCACCGTTTAAATCATTTTATCCAGACACTCAAACCCATATCGATTCTGGGTTTGTTATTAACCGTTGTATTGTTATTTGGATTCCAGGCAGAAACAATATTAGCAAAACCCTTTGCGATTGTACTCATAGCTATCCCACTACTGATACAAACTTATGGCATATTTTTTATTGCCTATGGTGCCGCAAAGGCCATCAAACTACCGCACAATATTGCCGCCCCTGCTTGCATGATTGGCACCTCAAACTTTTTTGAATTAGCGGTGGCGGTAGCTATTTCTCTATTCGGACTGCAATCAGGCGCTGCTCTTGCCACTGTTGTCGGCGTATTGGTGGAAGTACCAGTAATGCTTACCCTGGTCGCCATCGTTAATCGCAGCCGCCACTGGTTTGATCCCGAAGGAGCTAAACTATGAACATTAAAGAAATGCCTAACATAGACGGGGATTGTTTTCGCACCATTGATAGCGAACAACTTTTTCAGCGCGACACTGGCAACATAAAACCTAAAATATTGTTGTTGTATGGCTCCCTGAGATCCCGTTCTTTTAGTCGCCTTGCTAGCGAAGAAGCCGCACGAGTTTTACAGGCGCTAGGTGCAGAGACAAAAACCTATAATCCGCAAGGTTTGCCCTTACCCGACGATGACAGTGAACAGCACCCAAAAGTACAAGAGTTACGGGAATTAGCTAGCTGGGCTGATGGCATGGTGTGGTGCAGTCCCGAACGGCATGGGGCCATGACAGGAATTATGAAACTACAAATTGACTGGATTCCGTTGGCACTGGCTGGCGTTCGCCCCACCCAAGGTAAAACGTTGGCAGTGATGCAGGTTTCCGGTGGCTCCCAATCTTTTAATGCGGTCAACCAGATGCGCATACTGGGACGCTGGATGCGGATGGTGACAATACCCAATCAATCTTCAATACCTAAAGCCTATCTTGAATTTGGTGACGACGATCGAATGAAACCCTCTTCTTTATATGATCGCATAGTCGATGTGATGGAAGAGCTGGTTAAATTTACTGTGCTGCTTAAAGGCAATAAAGACTATATGGTAGAACGATACTCCGAGCAGAAAGAAACGATGGCAGAATTTAGACAGCGTATAGATAAGCGCGCGGGGTGATTATATCGCCATGCAGGGGTAGGCCATGCTAACACTAAATAGCATGGCAATGACCCCATTAGCATAGAAAAGCCACCGCCACATAGACAACTGTATCAGTCACCTTCTTTCAAACTTGTAATCATTTTCTGTTTCTAAATCAAATATATATAACCTAATTAGTGTAATATGAGGCCATATTTTTTTAACCTATGCGCTGTATTTTCAAGTTAAGGAAGCATTACGTGAATGTTATTAAACGTACATGGATTACACCACTACTGATGATTGTGGTTGCCACGGCTATTGCCGTGCTGCTCGTGATGAATCGCCCGGACAATGCCAAGGTCGAACAGCAAGTGCGCAGCTTATCGGTCGATGTTGCCGAGGTCAGTTTACAGAGTTTACGTATCCCCATTCAGGCACAGGGCTCCGTCAGCCCACATCGGGAGACGGCCATTGTTGCCGAAGTGGCTGGCAAGATAATTGAAGTGTCGCCCTCTTTTTATGCCGGTGGTTATGTATCAAAGGGAGATGTGTTATTACGAATTGATGACGTTGACCATCAGGCCAATGTATTTCGCGCCCAAGCGGCGGTTGCCTCCGCTGAAAGCCAATTAGCCCAGGAACAAGGACGAGCTGATGTCGCCGCTCAGGAACTTAAAAAAGTACCCAACAAGCATCGCAGCGAAAGCGCCAGAGCACTGTATCTGAGACAACCACAATTGAAGCAAGCACAGGCTGAATTACTCTCGGCACAAGCCAGCCTGACTAAAGCCCGGCACGATTTGAAGCGAACAGTCATTCGCGCGCCCTACGACAGTTTAATCAAAGAAAAACAAAGTGACCTGGGCTTGTACTTATCTCCCGGTAGCCCCATCGCAGTTTTATACGCCATAGATTTCGCCGAGATCAGGCTTGCTATACCGCAAAGTAAACTGTCCTACCTCGAACTCCCCACATTAAAAGACAGCCTCGACCCACTCGAAGAATATAGCAATACACGGGTAGATCTTTATACCAGCACCGGCGATGACCCAGAACACTGGCAAGCCAGCTTGCATCGCACCGAAGGTGTTTACGATGAGCGCTCAAGGGTTTTATTTGCTGTTGCCCGGGTTAAAGACCCCTATTTATTAAATAGCCCGGTATTAAATAATGCTGAAGCAATTACTGCCGCCCAAAATAAGGCGCCATTAACACCGTTGCGAATGGGCACTTTCGTTAGCGCTGCCATTGAAGGGCGCTTAATCGATAATCTGGTGGTACTGCCGCGCAATGTGCTACGCGCAGGGGATTTTTTATGGGTTGTTGATCAACAGAATAAATTAAGTAACCGCAAAGTCAGTACCTTGCGAATACAGGGTAATAAAATTTATGTCACCAAGGGCCTCGAAAATGGTGATCGCGTTTGTCTTACCCCGATTGGGGACGCTATAGCAGGATCAACCGTCATCATAAATTCGATGGTTAATTCCAGTGAACTCTTTAATGATCAAACCTCCATACCCGAAGCTGTAACTGAACAACCGTTGCCGGCGCAAGCTACAGACACGGCATTCGCTACCGGTACTGCACCATGAGTACAGACAAACAACATCAAGGTATTATCGCCTGGTTCACCCACAATCCGGTAGCCGCGAATTTACTCATGTTTGTGATTATTCTTGTCGGGATCGGCTCCGGCTTGGCGATTCAACGTTCGATGTTCCCACAAATAGAAGTGCCAATTATAACCATTAGCATCGCCTACCCCGGTGCCGCCCGGAAGAAGTTGAACTTGGAATTGTGCTAAAAGTTGAAGAGGCTCTAAAAGATCTGGAAGGCATTCAACGACTAACGGCTGAAGCAAAAGAATCAGTGGCCATGATTTTCATCGAACCAGCTGACGGCTTTGATTTATCCACATTAATGGATTCAATCAAAAATCGAGTGGATGGTATTCAGCATTTTCCTGAGCAAGCTGAAAAACCGGTTATTAATCGCTGGACAATGCGCGAGCAAGCTTTACGCCTTCAAATTTGGGGAGATCTTGATGAGCGCGGCATGAAAACGCTGGCAGAAGAAATCAAGCTTGAGCTGATGACTTTTCCAGAAGTGTCCATGGTAGAAATAAATGGCGCCAGAGACTATGAAATCAGTATAGAAATTTCCGAACACTCACTGCGTGAATATCACCTGACCCTGGGTGAAGTTGCCAATATTATCAGCTCATCATCTTTGAACCTGCCCGGAGGTTCGGTGTTCACTGAAAATGGCGATATTATGCTGCGCACTACTGGTCAGGCTTATCGTCAGTACGAATTTGAATCGATTGTATTAAAAACATTTGTCGACGGCACGCGTTTAACACTTGGCGATGTTGCTGTAGTTGATGATGGTTTTGTGGATGAAACCGGCTTTGCGCTATTTAACGGTAAACCCTCCGTCGGTCTTTCGGTGATTGCCAGCGGTGATCAGGATGAATTGGAAACGGCCGCTATTGCCACCGCTTATGTAGAAGCCAAAAGTGCAAGCTTACCTGCTGGCGTCAATCTAACCAAATGGATGGATGTGACCTACTACCTCGAGGAGCGGCTGGGCATGATGTATAAAAACCTGGCCTTTGGTGCGTTGCTGGTCTTTTTTATTCTGGCACTGTTCCTGGAAATAAAATTGGCGTTCTGGGTAATGATCGGGATCCCGGTATGTTTTTTAGGTGCAGTCGCGGTCTTTAATTTGCCGATTATTGGTGGTTCACTTAATGTATTAAGTTTATTTGGGTTTATTCTGGTGCTCGGTATTGTAGTCGATGACGCGATTATCATTGGTGAAAGTGTTTACAGCGAACAAGAAAAAAATGGTCAAACCATCACTTCTGTCATAAGAGGTACGCACCAGGTTGCCACCCCGGCAACCTTTGGCGTGTTAACGACTATCATGGCATTTTTGCCGACATTATTAACCCAGGGGGTAATGGGAGCACTACCGGCAGCTGTTGGCTGGGTAGTTATATTATGTCTTGCCTTTTCGCTGATTGAGTCTAAATGGATACTGCCCGCACACTTGGCCCACAGTAAAAAAGTGACCGGGGCTGGATGGCCGCTGTTGACCATATCCAGGAAAACACCAACCGCCGCTTAAGATCCTTTATTGATTTACGCTACCGCCCCTTTATCGAACGCTGTGTAGCCAGCAGATATACCACGATTGCCGCTTTTGCCAGCCTATTAATTTTAACCTTCGGGCTAATTGCTGGCGGTGTCGTTCGCTATGTCGTCTTCCCGGAATTACCCGCTGACATGCTTCAAGCCGAATTAAAAATGGCTGATGGCACGCCACAGCAATTAGCATTAGACGCCATGGTGAAGATCGAAGATGGCCTGCGCGCCGTCGAAGAAGAGTATCAACAACAGACTAATAGTGATCAAAAAATTATCGAAAACGTGTTTACCTTTGGTTTTAACCGAACCAATGGCGTGATGCTAGGTGAGCTGACTAAATCTGATCACCGTGATATTAATAGCGATGAAGTACTTAAACGCTGGCGAAAACAAGTCGGCGACATTCATGGCGCCGAAGTACTGACCTTTACTGCTCCGGAAGGACCAAAAATTGGCGCAGCTATTTCCTTTGATTTAATGCATAAAGATTTTGAAGTACTGGAAGCCGCAGCTGCAGAGCTAGAAGCCCATCTTAGAACCTATGATGGCGTATACGATATTCAAAATGGTGCCAGCGCCCGATCTGAAGAGTTTCATCTGGAATTATTGCCCGAAGCTGAAACATTAGGCCTCACCCGAATGGATTTAGGCACCCAGGTTCGCCACGCATTTTATGGCGCAGAAGCCCAAAGGATACAGCGTAATACGGATGAAATTAAAGTGATGGTGCGCTATCCACTAGCCGATCGCCACACGACTGGCAGCTTGGACAGCATGTTTATCCGCACACCTTCGGGTGATTCGGTTCCTTTAGCTACGGTAGCTAAAGTAGAAGTCAAACAAGGTCTCAATAAAACCAATCACATTAATTTTCAACGGGCTGTAGAGGTTAATGCCGAAGCCAATAAACAATTAGTTGAACCGTCACGGGTAACCGGAGAAATTCTTGACACGTTTTTGCCACAACTCGCTGAACGCTATCCGGAATTGCGTTACCGACGCTCTGGCATGAGTAACGAAGAAGCCAAAACCGGTCGCAGCCTGATGCTGGGATTTGCACTGGCTCTGGTAGGTATTTACGCATTATTAGCGGTACCCACTAAATCGTATATGCAGCCATTGATTATTATGGGAGCCATTCCATTTGGCATTATTGGCGCCATCATTGGCCATTTAATTACCGGCTATGCTTTTAGCATGATGTCATTTTTTGGGGTTATTGCCCTCTCGGGCGTGGTCGTCAATGACAGTTTAATTTTGGTGGATTTTGTTAACCGTGCCGTTAAATCAGGTACCCCGCTTCATCAAGCGGTTATTGATTCGGGATGCCAGCGTTTCCGCGCTATATTATTAACTTCACTAACAACTTTTGTTGGTTTACTGCCAATATTGTTAGAGACCAGTGTGCAAGCCCAGCAAATCGTCCCAATGGCGGTATCACTGGCTTTCGGGATCGTATTTGCTACTGTGATTACTTTATTATTACTTCCCTGTATGTATATAGTGCTTGAGGATATTAAGGCCGCTGTTAGTGGCGATAAGAAGCTAGCGCTCGAAAGTTAAAAGCGTTGGCGGTTAATCAATGAAAAGCTTTAGCGTAAAGCTCACGCTGAACTACAATTAGTGATAATAAAACTTTGTTTGACTGATTATGCCGCTAGCCACTTCAATCCATCAATTACATCACCACACCTGCACCGCGTTGAAATCTCTACTGCTGTGTTGCTGGTTGAGCTTTGCTACAAGCGTAATAGCCAACACTTCATCTGATGAATTATTAACAATCAATATGCGCGATGCGGATATTGGCGCGGTAATTCAATGGATGGCTGAACAAACCAATAAGAAAATAGTGGTCGACCCGCGGGTTAAAGGCAAAGTCACGGTGCTAGCGAATAAGCCAATGAGTGCCGAGCAAGCGTATCAAGTATTTTTAGCAATGCTGGACGTATACGGTTATGCGGCGGCTGAGAACGGCGGCATCTTGCGTATTTACCCTGCCGCATTATCACGAATATCCCCCGGCGATTTAGTTAAAGACATCAATTCCCTGAGTGGTAGTGAGCAGGCTCTCTATGTGTTCCGGGCTGAGAATGTCTCAGCCAGCCGACTGGTCGAATTATTAAAACCTTTATTGCCCAACTCAGCCTACCTTGCTGCTTACCCACAAACGAATAGTTTAATCATTGCTGATGAAGCCTTAAGCATTAAACGCCTGGTAGCTTTGATTCAGCGTATTGACGCCTCCGGTGATTTTGACATAGAAGTCATTAAACTGGAGCACGCCGCTGCAGACACTGTCGCCGGCTTAGTGCTATCACTTACAACTGACGACAATGCCCCGCCTTTTTCTATTGCTAGTGACGACCGCTCTAACAGTTTACTTATGTCTGGTGACCCTGCCACTCGGCAACGGGTTAAACAATTGATCAAACAGCTCGACAAACCGATACACGGTTCAGGCAATACCCGCGTCGTATATTTGCATTATTTGGATGCGGCAGAACTGTTACCCATATTGCGCGGCATGAGCACAGCAATACAAAAGGATGAAAAAATTGAAGATGGCAGCACTATTAGCATTGAAGCCAGTGAAAGTGCTAATGCCTTAATTATGACCGCCCCGCCATCAATGTTGGATGCTATGGCTGACGTGATTACGCAGGTAGATATTCGCCGTGCACAAGTCCTGGTTGAAGCAATTATCGTTGAAGTCAGTAAAGATTTTTCTGAAACTTTTGGCGTTGAATGGAGTACCAGCCTTAATAATAAAAACGGCGTAGAAGCTATAACCAACTTTGGATTGGGTAGCGCTATCGCTGATGAAGATAGTATCTTAGCCGCTGGCTTAAGTCTTGGTTTTTATCGCAACGGTAGCATCCGAGCATTAATTCAAGCTTTCGCCAATGAAAGCGACACCAATATTTTATCAACCCCTTCGATATTGACACTGGATAATCAAGAGGCTGAGATTTTAGTGGGCTCAAATGTGCCCTTCATTACTGGCCAATCAACTGGCTCATCATCGACCAGCGACCCTTTCACCACCATAGAACGGCAAGACATTGGCCTAACTTTAAAAATCACACCACAAATTAACCAGGGCGATTCTATTACCCTCGATGTTTTGCAGGAAATAGAAACTCTTTCGCAATCTTCTTCGATTGCCAGCGATATTGTTACCAACAAGCGCAGCATAAAAACCAAAGTGCTGGTAGAGGATGAGACCATATTAGTGCTGGGCGGACTGGTCTCGGACGAGGTACAAGAGCTGGTAAGAAAAGTGCCTTTGTTAGGTGACATTCCATTACTTGGAAAGTTATTTAGCAACACCACCAATCAAATAGTCAAAAAGAATTTGATGGTGTTTATCCACCCGGTCATAGTCGATTCCGAACAAGTAGCCAATGATGTCAGCAATAAGCGCTATCACTTGATGCAAGAACTACAAAAAAAGTATAACAGCGGTAAATTCATCGGCGAGACGACCGCGCCTGAATTACCGGAATTTACAGAATACAAGCCCCGCAAAAAGCCAATAGACGCTAATACTGAAAAAGCAAAACAAGAGCAGTAACTACCAGTTTTCCACCACATTGATACTAAAGCGATGTTGCTGCTGCCAATTGAAGACCACACCTTGCGCAGTGATTTCTTCTAACTGCAAACCCTGAGCAATTAAATCGCCTTCTTTGACGCGGCGCTTATTAATAATAATGGTACGCCGGGCAGGATTATCTGAGTAGACGTGGAAGGAAAAAGTCATGGCTGGAATAGCTTGCTGGATAGGATCAGGCAACTCCCAAAACTCAAGCACTGTGTCAAGCGTAGCCACTTGAGCACTAGCTGCAACGGCTTCGGGGTCAGTTACTGGCTTAGTAACTTCAGCAACTGGTGCAGGGCTAGCAATCGCTGTTTTTTCGGTAGCGGGTGCCACTGTAATCGAAACCGCATTGCCTGAAGTGAAATATAACCAACCGCCGAGCAAGCCAACCATCACAACCAAAGATGAAACAATAACCGTTGTCGCGGTGACAGAGTTTGCAGAACGTATCAGCACATGGGGCTTATGCACGGTCTGAATTCCCGGGCCACTATTTTGCTGGCGCTCCTGTTCAGATTTTTTTAGTGCATCCAATATATAAGACATTAGTTTTCAGCTTCACTCATATTTCTAATAACTGAACCTGAATAAGCATCGGCATCAATGTCAGCGCTGGCTTCAGAAATTTTTTGTGTATTCCAGACTGCAAAAGAAACAAGCATAAGAACAATAGCTAATAATATAAACCAAATAGGCTTATTCTTGTCTGTAGACTTACTAGTAAACAATTCCTGAGCGGCATTATTTACAATCTTAACGCTGGCCTGATCACTGCTAGTGGCATAAATGCCTAGCAACGTTCTATCACTGATCAAATTAATTAAACGTGGTATCCCACGACTTAATTGATAGATTTTCTTGATCGCTTTAGCAGGAAATAATTCCGAACGACAACCTGCGACAGATAACCGGTGATGGATATATGCTGTGACTTCCGATTTGGATAATGGGTCTAAATGGTAACGGGCCGTTACCCGTTGCGCTAATTGACGCAGTTCAGGCTGTTCAAGAATGTCCAGCAACTCCGGCTGCCCTAACAGTACCAACTGTAATAGTTTTTTTTCATTGGTTTCAAGGTTGGTTAATAAACGCAGCTGTTCAAGGACATCAACTGATAAATTCTGTGCTTCATCAATAATCAAAATTGTATTGCGACCACGGCCATGGGCCGCTAACAAATAATGATTCAATAAATCAATTAACTCTTTACTGGTGATGCCTTTATCATGCTCGATATTTAAATCACTACAGACAGATTGCAGTAACTGGTTAATGCTTTGCTTGGGGTTAATAATAAAAGCAACATCGGCATTATCAGGAACCTGTTGCAACAAACAACGGCAAATAGTGGTTTTACCGGTACCGACTTCACCGGTTAATACGACAAAGCCACCTTGATCACCAACGCCGTAAATAAGATGCGCCAAGGCCTCACGATGCTTGTCACTGAGATAGAGATAACGCGGATCCGGGGCAATGGAAAATGGGGCGTCGGTTAGGCCAAAGTATTGCTGATACACAATTTATCCCTGTAAGACCAGGCGTACATTAACTGTACCCTTGGCCTCTTCGCGATCAACTGATATTTCTTTCACACTAATGCCGTAGCGCTGATCCAACCGCTCAAGCCATAACACCACATCGTTAAAAGCAACGTTATTTAACCACAGACTTAAACCGTTATCGCCTTCCGGTTGGTAGCGTTTAAAACTTAAATTAAAGTTTTTGGACGTTGTATTGGCTATGCCCAATAATGACTGACCAGGATCACGGCTGGCTGCGCGCTGACTGGTGGCGCTCACCAACTGCTTATTAGCTTGCATCCATGCCAGAGTATCAACACTGCTTAAATAATGCTGCTCCGCGTTGGTTCTATATTCACTGGCTGGCAACAACAAGCCGTAAACGAGCAGCAAGATGAATGCAAAAGCGGAGAGTAACTTCAGCGCCAATTGATCGCGCGAAGCTAGACCTTGATATTTGCTATTAAGCTGTTGATACAGCGGTAGCTGCTGAAGCGCTTCAAACATTATAAGCTCCTCACCACAATACGACCCATAACAAAATTATCTTGTTCGACCGCAGAATTAATATCCACGGATAAACCAGCCTGCGCTAATTGTTGTTTTAAGCGATCCAGCTGATCAAGTGACTTACTTTTGACCTGAAACTGCAAGTCGCCATTGCTACTTTCAAAGCGCAATTGATCAACTTGTAGATCCATTGAAGAATCATCAGCATTCAACTGCTCTGCTGTTTGTGATAGCAAAGCCAGGAATTGGGTATTGCCTTGAACACCACTGAGCCGTAAATGATTTTCCATTTGTTTTTTAGGGCTGACAACACGACGTTCATTCGGAAATAATTGTTTATAGAGCGTCACTGCTTGCCCATCAATATCGTCAGCCTGTGTCTGCAAATACCAGCCACTGGCTAATGATATGATCAAATACGCACTTAGCCCTATTCCGGCAATAGAAGCAGCTGCCAACCAATTGCGCTCACTGATGGCAGTCGTGGATTTAACCGCATACCCACCTTGCAAGACATTTAATTCGCCAGTCTCATTATAAGCCGCTTCTGTTGCCAGAACCTCTGCCAACGTCTGTTGATAAACAATCGATTTAATGTCGAAATCAGCATACTGCTGCTGAAACTTGGCTGTTAATTCCTCAACCATTGCGCTGTCGATATCGCTGCTGCTCGAGCTTGCCAACTTGATTTGAGGCTTAACCCATAGCGGGTTGTCCTGCTGCTGTGACTGCAATAAATTGGACAGCGCCCACTCACACTCGGCAACAGCAACAATCATTGCACTGTACTGCCCCCAACGCAGATGCACATTTTCACCTTCGACCAATAGCGTGATAGTGTTACTGGCGAAAGGTATACACAGTGAATCAATCAATAATTTACTGGGAGAAAAGCCGTGGCTGTGTAAATGATCCAACCAATCAATAAGCACGCGGTGGCTGATAACTGCAAAATCAACGTGAGACGTATTGCTATCCAGCTTTGCAGGAATAGCGATATGAACGGTATCAACGTCATCAGCAATTAATTCTTCAACCATATAGGGCAATGCTTGTTTAACCTGTTTTAATTGCCGGGAAGGAATAGTTGTAGCGGCTAGAAAAAAAGCACTGGCTGGCGCCAGGATTGTGATTCGACAATCAGTGATAGACAGTTCTTGCTGGGCATGCAGTGTTACCAAGGTATCACGACCAAAAGCCAGTAATTCACCCGCCATAGAAAAGTGAAACCAGTCGCAAGCCATATCGACTTCGACGTTACCGTCTGGAATTCGCAGAACTAGCTGATCACTCATAGCTTTACTCAATTACTCGAACAATTGTTGGCGTTTGATTACTATTAACTGGCCATCACCTTTATCGCGATACAGATGCGTGCGGATAACACTAATACGTTGTTGATAATTAGCGATAACCCGAACTTCAAAAAACTCACTCCGCACGGTCAATTGCTGGCTAATCGAAGCAAGATCGGCTAAACCTGAACGGCTCGTCCATTGCCCAACTGTATCCAGGCCGCCCTGCCGCTGTATCTGCTCAATTTGGCTAATTTGGCGCTCATCTAATGCTACGGAAAGTACTTTAAGTAGTTTAGCATCCAAGGTGTTTAAATTGTATTTTGTTATGCCGGTTTTCTTATCATTAACAGCTAACGGTAATGCCGTCAGCGAATCTTTTATTCGCTCATAATCAGCCGCGGTCATTTGTTGTAGTAAGCGTAGCTCAGTTTCATCGATCAGTGGTTGATTAGCAGCAAGATAACCACTCTCAACATATTGCTCATCTTCAGCACCACCTTCTCTGGGGAGGGTATCTGAATCAATCCAATCCAATACTAAATCAGTGTAATCCTGGCTGAGTTCAAGCTGTGATTGCAAACGACTGAACTCTTCAGCAGCCGGGCGATTAACCCTATCCTCTTCGGCGATTAGATTATTGACATTGAAGCGGCTGTGCAAATCAATAATTTCTATGGTCATGGAACCATTTTCAATATCAAACACCTGGTCAATATTAGCCCAATTATCACTCAGGCTATCGACCGCAGTACGATCGCCCTCGCTAAAATCACGGTATAACAACTGTCGTGCCAACTGCTCACCAGCAAGGGCAAAGTGATAAGACTGTTTGCTGTCGATAAAATTAGCGGTTTTTCGAATATCACGATAATTGCGCGAAGCCACCTGGCTAGTGATAATCGCTGCTAACGCAAATATGAGCAGTACGGTTATCAAGGCCACTCCGGACTGCCTGTTAGCGCGAAAACCAATGATCCGTCTTACTCTCAATTGCGCCATCTATAACACCGGATATAAGCGGCTGAATGTGTTGTCATCATCACTCTGCCAACTCAATTGAATAGCTAATATCTTTGTTGCGGGTTTGCCATCTACCTGTTTTTTTTCCGTTGCTGGTAGCGGCCATTCCAATTGCGGCCCATCTTCAGTAATAACCGACACCGTTAAGCCAACCACATCGGCCAACAATACCTGTGTGCGTGGCGTGGCATCTGCCATGCGATCCACTGCCTGCCATATATGCCGGCGCAAGTAACTTTTTTCGTCTCTATAGAAAACACTTTGCTCATTCTCCGCTTGCGGGTGGGGGCCCACATCATAAGCAATCCGCTGCAAACTACTACGAGCCATTAATAAGGGGTTGCGCTGGCCACCACGGGTGAATTGTAGCGGGTACTCTTCATCACCCACCATTAAAGCTGCTAACGTTTGTTCGCCTTCAAGCCGTATAGAGCGATCCACCCATTGTTGTAAATCATAATCCATTACAGACAGTGCCTTAAGGTGCTTACCAAGCACTGACGAATAAACATCGCCCTGCTGCTGACCGACGATAGTGCTATTCAATACCTGGTAAGAGGCAATACCAATCATTGAAAAAATACTTAAGGCAATAAGCACTTCCAATAAGGTTAAGCCTGAATGACGGCGACTGAGTGACATTAATAGCGGCCTCTATAACCGATTAATTGCGCAAGCACCGCTGCCTCCGACTGGTTGGCAACACTATCATCCGTGACTGTTACTTCAATTTTACGAAACCAGGGATCTGAAGTACTGCTTACCTGAGTGGTGACTCGCCATTGCCGCTGAGCCAAAAGGGTAGATTGACTGGAACTACCCAGACTGGGCCAATCATCCGCAATTTGAACAACAGCCAATTGATTTTCTGCCAGCACAATGGCCGTTGCCTTCAGTTGCAATTGCTCTAACTGGCTCAGACTTTGTCGACTTTGACCAATGACCGCCAGCGACGAAATCGCCAAAATGGCCAGTGCGATTAACACTTCCAATAAAGTAAAACCAAGCCCCTGACGCTTACCTGCCAGTCTCCTCATAAGCGTTCTATCCCGGACACCCCATCACTGCGCAGAGTGATCACATCACTGACATCCGGATGCCGCAGGGTAATACTAAATGGTGTTATTTCCCCGCTGGAGAAAAACATAATTAAAGGACGAAAATCACCACCTAATTGCTGCAGCGCCTTTATCCGGGTAGCAACCGATTGATTGTCAATCTCCAGCATTTTATCGTTGAGCTCTACGGACATATAAATTGTGGGCGGCAGTGCGTAAAAACCAAATGCCTTGTCCGGCAGCAGCTGCCATGTCTTATCGACAAGATTCAACCAAAGAAATTGATAGCCGGAAAATTCGCCGTCATTCACTGATGCGAGCGATAATTCGATACCTTGCAGCAGCGCCTCTTCACTGGCCATTTCCAACACAGCCACTAAACGGTCAGCTTCACGATCTAATTGCGCCGCACTGTTATCGCCGATGGATACGGCCACCAGCGATGCCATCACCGCAATAACCACCAGCACCAGCAAAATTTCCAGCAAGGTAAAACCGGATGCTTTTACTGCTGATACCGTTGGCCTAAGCTGTTGTCTCATCGCACTGCAATTAACTGAAAGAGTCTGTGATCAGAAATTACCAATATCTGCATCGTAACCTTCGCCACCTTCGCGACCATCGGCACCATAAGAATATAAATCAAAAGGTCCCGCTGAACCGGGACTGATGTAATTGTATTCTGCTCCCCAAGGGTCAACCGGTAATTTGCCTTTTTTAAGGTAGCCTGCGGGATTCCATTTTTTTGGCGCCGGCGAAGAGGTAGGTTTTTGAACAAGCGCCTGCAGCCCTTGGTCGGTGGTTGGATAGGTCTGATTATCAAGTTTGTACATTTCCAACGCCTGCTCCATCGTGGCAATGTCCGTTTGCGCAGCGGTAACTCTGGCCTCATCAACACGACCGAGAATATTGGGGGCCACCAAGCCAATTAACACGCTGATAATAACGACGACCACCATAATTTCTATTAAGGTAAAACCTGCAGACCGTTTCATCTTACTCTCCTCCACTGAATCCAGAATATACACTGGTGTTATATCAGCTGATTTAAATTAAATATTGGCTGTAAAATAGCGAGCACGATAACCATGACCGCCACACCCATAAATAACAGCATGCCAGGCTCAAAGAAACCAATCAGGGTAGCCACTAAATTGTCTAACTCCCGTTGCTGGTTATCGGCCACCCGCTCCAACATACTATCCAGCTGGCCACTGGCCTCACCGCTGGCGATCATATGAATCATCATTGGTGGGAAGTAGCCATTTTGCTCTAATGCTGTATGCAGGCTACCACCTTCTCGTACATTTTGTGTGGCCACAGAGACGGCCTGCTGCAAAAAGCGATTTTCAATCACTTCCGCGGCTATTTTCATGGCGTCCACCAAAGGAACACCGCTGCTGGTCAAAATACTGAGGGTACTGGCATAGCGTGCGGTATTACTACCACGAGCAAATTTACCGATCAGCGGCAAGCGTAATAATTGCTCGTGCCAGCGTAATTTAAGCCTGTCACTTTGCAAGGCATATTGAAAGCCAGTGACGGCCATTAATAGTAATACAAGGACGGCAATACCATAATCCACAATAAAATCACTAATGCCGATTAAGGCCTGGGTCAACGCTGGAAGTTCCTGTCCTTGACCAATAAAAACCTCAACCACATCGGGTACCACAAAGGCCATTAAGCCGGACACGATAGCAATGGACATAACAAACAAAATAACAGGATACAGTAAGGCCAACTTGGTTTTCTGACGGGTTTGATAACTGTTTTCGGTATAGTCCGCAAGACGATTTAACACCAGATCCAAATGCCCTGCATGTTCGCCAGCTGACACGGTCGCCCGATACAAAGAGGGGAACGCCGCAGGAAAATCAGCCATGCTCACCGCCAACGGATGGCCTTCCATCACCTTGGAGTGCACAGCCATCACAATACTTTTGACGCGCGTGTTTTCCGATTGCCGACCAATGGCAGATAAAGATTCTTCAAGCGGCATTGAGGACTGAACTAATGTCGCTAACTGTCGGGTAATCATAGCAAGTTCAGCGACATTTAAGCGCGGCCCCTTATTCGCTAAAAATGCAGATGATTTTTTTGCCAATGATTTGTTGGATTGCGCGGAGGCATTATCGACTTGCAACGGTGCCAAGCCCTGATCGCGTAATATTTGACGAACCTGCCGGCTACTATCGGCTTGTATGACCCCTTTCTTTTCTTTACCGCTGCTATCTAAAGCTGCGTACGAAAACGCTGCCATATTAATCCTCTAGTGTTACCCGTAACACTTCTTCAACGGTGGTAACGCCTTCTATTATTCGCGCCCGACCATCCTCGCGGATACTCAGCATACTTTTCATTCGCATGGCATTAATCACATCTTCTTCAGAGGATTCATTATGGATAAGCTGGCGAATTTGCTCATCAACGATGAGCAATTCATAAATGCCGGTACGCCCTTTATACCCTTGATGATTGCAGCTTTCACAACCTACTGGCGCAAAAATTTTGTCATCACCCTCTAGTAAATCCCCCAAGAACTCACGTTCCAAAATACTGGGCGGCTGTTCGACTTTACACTCTTTGCAAAGCACCCTGACCAAACGCTGGGCCAGCACCCCAAGCAAGCTGGTTGCCAATAAAAAAGGCTCAACGCCCATGTCACGCAACCGGGTGATTGCTCCAGCCGCGCTATTAGTATGCAAGGTAGATAATACCAAGTGGCCGGTTAAACTAGCCTGCACAGCAATTTGTGCAGTTTCCAAATCACGAATCTCCCCCACCATCACTACATCGGGGTCCTGTCGCAACATGGCGCGCAAGCCTCTGGCAAACGTCATATCTGCTTTTGGGTTAACCTGGGTTTGGCCAATGCCTTCCAAATTATATTCAACCGGATCTTCAACGGTCAGAATATTTCTGCTGCTGTTGTTAATAGCCGACAAGCCGGCATAGAGCGTCGTTGTTTTACCGGAACCGGTAGGGCCGGTTACCAGAATAATACCGTGCGGACGATTCAGTAATCGATTGAATTGCTGGTCGCGTAACCGCGGCATCCCCAGCGCATTCAAGCTTAATCGTCCCGCTTCTTTTTCCAATAAACGCAACACAACACGCTCGGAATCATTGGAGGGCATAGTTGACACACGCACATCAATTTCACGCCCCGCTACCCGCAACGAAATACGCCCGTCTTGTGGTACGCGTTTTTCTGCAATATCCAGCTTGGCCATAACCTTGATACGTGAAATCAGCAAAGGCGCCAGTTCGCGACGGGGCTCTACAGCTTCGCGTAACACCCCATCCACCCGAAAGCGAACGACAAGGCGTTTCTCAAACGTTTCAATATGGATATCTGAAGCATTTTGTTTAACCGCTTCCGTCAACAGCGCATTAATCAAGCGGATAATAGGCGCATCGCCCTCCTGCTCCATCAAATCTTCAGATTCCTGCACAGCATTGGCCAAACTGGTGATATCCATCTCATCACCGAGACTTTCAACCATCTGCATCGCATCTGAAGAGTTTCTTTCATAGGCCGCCGACAGCTGCTCGGCAAAGACTTTCTCATCAAGGTGCAGGCAAATAAAGGGCTGCTGTAAAAAACGCCGCACTTCCGCATAGGTGGTGAGCGCAATAGTGCCCTGATGACAGAGCGCTGGTACTTCACCGCCGCCCCGGTACTGCAAGAACACGCCATAGCGCTTGGCAAAACTAAAAGGCAAGTTACGAGCACCACTAACCACAGCCGTGGCAGCGGACAAATCGGTATCAGGGTTGGTAACTACTTCCATGGGTTTAGCCGTTTTGAACTGTTCTCAACAAGAATAATCGATATCTGCTTATTTTCCACTAAGTTTCATGCCTAAGTTCTTGTTACTAGACTATAATTTAAAAAATTATTTAAGGAATTTTGACTCCAAGTGATCTCGCGCTGGCAACAAAAGTTTGATGATATCGATACCGCCCAAGCACTTCGATACGCAGGGATGCTGATCGCGTTGCTAATGGCCTTGCTCATTGGCCAGCAATTATTCAATACCTTTAACACCTTGGACCATCAACCTGTTCACGGCGTCAGTAAGGTCAGCAAGCAAACTGCTGCGCCTTACAATGCGCGTACCATTACCACCAGCCATTTGTTTGGACTCTACAGTGGTGGCAGCAACGGCGCGGCAAACCTGCCAGTAACACGACTACAGCTGGAGCTGCGCGGAGCATTTACCTCTTCCAACCCGGATCAAGCTAGCGCCATTATCAAAGGGCCTGATGGCGAATCTCGCGCATATAAGGTCAATAGCCGTATTTATGGGACTGCGCGACTGCACAAAGTGTTTGCCGATCGCATCGTACTGTCCCGTAATGGACAGCTGGAAACCCTTTATTTTCCTGACCCGTCCTCAACCACCAGCAGCCAAACTGCAGTTACCACCTCCTATTCCGATAGTAGTAGCGGCTACGACATCCCCGAAGATGCGATGAAGCTGGTGCAGGATAATATGAGTTTGCAGGAAATCCAACAAACCACCAAAGCACTAAAAAGCTCAGCAATGACCGCCGAGCAACGACAAGCCTTGATCCGCAAACGTCTGCAGGATTTACGCGATCGTGCTAATGCAAAAAAATAACCAGGACCGCCATCACCATGCGCTCGATTCGATTATTACCGCTTAACACCTGGCTCTTCTTAGCTCTACTGTACCTGGGCTTAAATAGCCAAAGCTATGCTGATCAGCTCACCATGAATATGCGCGACGCCGATATTCGCTCACTGATTCAATGGGTAGCGGATAACACAGGCAAAAATATCGTCGTTCATCGTGGCGTACAAGGGACAGTAACGGTGTTATCCCCTCAGCCGCTGAGCACCGACGAAGCCTATCAAGTCTTTCTATCGGTACTGCAAGTCCATGGTTACGCTGCTATAGAAACCCCGGAAGCGATAAAAATTGTACCCATCGCCCTCGCCACTGGCAGCGCACTGCCCTATGACACCAATAAGGCAGATGCCGACATGGTGGTGAGTGTGATTAAAATTGCCAATGTATCCGCGGTACAAATGGCTGAAACACTGCGGCCACTGCTAAGCAAAGAAGCCGTTGTTACACCCTATGCGGCTACCAATGCGCTGGTGGTTGCCGATCATGCCAGCAACATCGCCTCTGCCAAGCGGCTAATTCAACAACTGGATACCCAAAGTGACAGCGCGATTGAATTGATACCACTGAAACACGCCGATGCCGTTAGCATTTTGCAGAGCCTTACTAGTCTCGCTGCTGCAGGTGGCGCCAGTAAAGACATTTCTATTTCAGCAGATGAGCGTTCTAACAGCATCCTTATCGCAGGCGATCCTGCCAAGCGTAAACAATACGCTACCTTGATAAAACAACTGGACTCTCCGCTTAATGGCCAAGGCAATACACAGGTGGTTTATTTGCACTATGTGGATGCGCAAGAGCTAGTGCCCATCCTCAAAAGTCTGGCACAAAGTATTCAAGTATCGCAAAAAGACAGCGCCACCCAAGTCAGTATTGATTCCAGCGAGAGTGCCAATGCATTGGTAATAAATGCTCCCCCTGCCATGTTAAACACCATCAAACGCGTGATTGCACAACTGGATATTCGTCGCGCCCAAGTCATGGTAGAAGCTATGCTGGTCGAGGTCAGCGGCGATATAGCTAATGATATTGGAGTGACCTGGATTAGTGATCCCGACAAAGAATTAGTCAGCGCAGTTAATACCTTGGGTGACTTACCATTAGTAGATGTAAATTTAACTGACCCGGACAGTTTCAGACCAGGGCGGGGCTTTACGTTTGGTTATTTTCAGGACGGTGATTTACAAGCGGCGATACGTGCCTTAAACGCAACCCAAAGCGCCAATATACTTTCTACGCCCACCATTGTCGCCATTGACAACGAAGAAGCCTCATTATTAGTCGGCCAAAATGTGCCGTTCAAAACGGGACAATCCACCAGCTCCTCATCACCGACATCAGACCCATTTACTACCATTGAACGGCAAGACATCGGGCTTTCCTTGGTCGTCACTCCTCGCATTAACGAAGGCGATTCCATTACGCTGGAAATCAAGCAGAAGACTGAGAATATTGCTCAATCAATTGATGTTGCCTCGGATATTGTGACCAATAAACGCGAGATCATCACCAAGGCGTTAATTAAAGATGGTCAAATACTCGTACTCGGCGGCTTGATTAGCGATGAAGAAACTGAAATTCAGGAGAAAGTACCATTCCTTGGTGATCTGCCATTAATTGGTAAACTCTTTAGCAGTACTGGCAAATCCAAAAGCAAAACTAATTTTCTGATATTTATCCACCCGACTATCTTGAAAGATGATACCGATATTCAACAAGTAACCCAGCAACGTTATAACTTTATGCAAAATTTGCAACAACAGGCTAAAAACAAGGAGTGGAAAGTAGACACTAAAGAACCTGCGGTACTGGAAGACTTCTCAACTTTTTCCCCAGCCGGGAAAAATAAAGAATAGCTAACGTCATCTGAATAAGGAAAAAAGGAGCTAAATATCAGCTCCTTTTTTTGTATTGATAAACACATTGCCAGTGATTAAAAATGCCGATTATGACTAAAGCGCTCAATTAATTGATTAACAACACCATCAGTTGCCAACCTGGCAGCCATCCCTAATTTTTCCTGCAAGGTTTTCTTTTCCTCAAAGGTCACGGTATAGATATTGGCCTCTTTACGTTTTGACATCAGGTATTCATCACTGGTTTGAACGTCATCAATTAAATTATTTTCCAGTGCTCGCTTGCCGTACCATATTTCGCCGGTGGCGACCGCTGCAACATTTACCTGCGGACGATGCTCCGATACAAAGCTCTTGAATAATTCATGGGTATCTTCCAGTTCCTGAACAAACTTGGCCTTACCTTTGTCAGTATTTTCCCCAAACATAGTCACTGTGCGCTTATGCTCACCGGCGGTAAATGTTTCAAAATCAATATCATTCTTTTTAAGCAGGCGATGAAAATTGGGGACTTCAGCAACCACGCCGATAGAACCAATAATTGCAAAAGGTGCGGCTAATATTTTATTACCAATACAAGCCATCATATAACCACCACTGGCGGCAACCGCATCAACCGCTACGGTTAATGGAATGTCTTTGCTGGTAATGCGAGTGAGCTGCGACGCGGCAAGACCATAGGTATGTACCATGCCACCAGGGCTTTCAAGACACAGCACGACTTCATCAGCAGGTGTTGCCATGGTTAATATGGCGGTAATCTCTTCACGCAGACTAGCCACTGCCGAGGCTTTAACGTCGCCATCAAACTTCAAAACATAGATACGTTTTTTGGGTTCATCTTCATCACTGGCTTTTTTCTTGGCTTTTTTTTCTTCTTTTAGTTTTTTCTTTAAGGCTTTTTGTTCTTGTTTACGCTCATCGTCATCCAGCACAAAGGATTTGATGATATCTTCGGCATCATCATAATGATCATTGAGTAAACTCACTTCGATTTGACCGCGATGTTCTTTTTTCCCTTTACTGCTTGCGGCCAGAATACCGACTACTACAAATAAAATAGCGACAACAATAGTGACCGCTTTGGCCAAAAACAGACCATATTGACTAAGAAATTCCAATGAAAACTCCGAGGATATATCGATAATAGTTATGTTGTGGCTAGATACAATCTCGCCGAGAGCGGGCAATCTTGGAGGGATAATCAGGTTAAGTCAAGGTAGCAGGCTGGCACAAATCGATCTATTGCCATGCTGTGACGGCAGTGGTGGCGCGCTCATTCAATGGCCTGGCTAATAAACCGCTACCTGACAAGCTAACGCTGTACAAAGCACCATCACTCATGGGTAAATACGTCGCACTGCCATAAGAGGCATCCACCAGCGGCAAGAGTTGGCGGCTACTCCGTAACCACTGCCAGACATCCAGTACGCTTTTACTGGTGTTCAAGGAATGCACAGTGCGTGCAGCATTACGGTCTTCTTCCAGGGCTAAATAACGCCCACTAATACGATCCAACCGATAGCCTGGCGTCAAACCAAGTCCAGCCAGCGTTTTATTCCATTTCAGAATTCGTGCATCCAATTGCCACAAATCACCTGCAAGCTCAAAATTTTGCTCGTTACCACTACTATCAACCAGCGACACAGCAAAGCGCTGATCATCAAGCTTGGTAAAACTAATGCTGGCAATCGTCTGTTCCTTGATCAGTTGCTTGTAACTAAAAAAGTCAAAGGCTGAAAGTGCCAGTACCACAGACAACACAACAAAACACAATCCAGTCATACCGCGTAACCAACCCATAAACCAGCGGCCTTTAAAGAGTAGGCGACCGGCTCCCAACACGATGGTTAGTGACAGTGCAATAAAAAAAATCGCCAGAATGGTATAAGCCATGAATCAATCCTTACTTAGCAGGCACTACCGCAAAACCTAAAGCTGCCAAACTTTCTTCAGCAACCAATAAAATATCTTCGTTCACATTCCGGCTCCCTTCCAATTCAGTCAGATAATACTCAAGACTGATTAAAGCATCAGCCAATGTCTCCAGTAACTGATGACGCTGGTCGCCTGGGCTACGCTCACGAATATGGTGTGCGACAAAGTCACTACATCCTTTCAATACGGCCGCTGCACGATGGTAATTCAGAATATGTAAACCGCCCCTGACGGTATTCAGCGTTGTGCCTACATTGGCAATATGCGCACTGTCAAAATTGGAATCGACATAGGAGGTTATCGCACGCTTGGCCAATGAAATACCTGCCTGGGCTTCTTCCAGCACCAATTGCTCTGCTTGCCCAAACTGGCTATTGGCTATAATCTTTTTGCGCGCCAAAGCATTGGCCTGATTAAGATCGTCAATGGTAATTTCACGCCGATCTAGCCCGGATAGTGCGCTATCGATATAAAGTAAATTATCTGCAGCGGTTAAAAAGCTAGCGCTGTCGACCTGCTTTGGATTGTTTGACCAGGCTTTTATTTTTTCCAGCTGCTCATCCAATATTTGCTTTGGACCGGTTAAATTTAGAATGCTGAGAGTGTCTGAAACTCTGGCTACAATTTGACTAAGGATATCAAGATCTTCAAGCTCTATCGATTGATTCTGCGAGGCGATTTCAAGAATATCTTTAGCACTGCGCAACTCTTCAGCCAACACTTTAATAACTGATTCAATCGTATCCTGGCTTGGGCCATGCATTGCTGCACGTTGCTGGCTGATTTGTGTATCGGTAAGATCCATTTGCGGCAAACTGTAAGCTTCACGCACAGCATCAAGCTCAGCACTGCTATAATCTGTTAGCATCAGCATAAACAGGAGATCACGCTTGAGAGAGGTCACATCAAGCTGATTCAGCCCCTCTTCACCTTTGCTGACTACAAGCCGCATCAGCTTTTCAATCTCACCAAAATTACGCTTTCGATTTAAAGTAACCTCAAGCTTACCCGCAGCAAAAGCATTCAGTACCAAGATGGCTAGCTGCCAAATTTCGGCTTGCGGGTGATTACCCAACAGGCTAACAATACGGGTTACCGCACGGGTCATAAATAAATAATGCGGACTGCTATTGGGCTGCTTCAACACGCCAACCAAGCCAGTCTGATACATCTGCCGTAATCTGGGCAAGCTGGCCAGCAATAGGCGTAAATCAGGAGCCCCGTGATCGCCCATCATCATTCCCAACAGGGGAATGTTGCCACGGTAAAATAGCGATTCCGCTAATAAACTCTCGCGACGACTGGCACGCAGTTCATTGACGTAGGGGATGACCAAAATGGGTAATTCACTTTGGCGGACCGTGATAAATTCAATATAACGAGGTAATACAAAGTAGGCATGGGTTAAAGCATTCACCATGGTGTCGGTGGTTTTACGCTCAGGGTCAGCAATTACTGCCACTAACGCAGCCATCTCATCAGCTAATAAAGCCGCCCCGGGGTATTCCAGTAATCTGAAGATCCCCCCGACCTGAGCAATGGCCTCATGGCAGGCCTTAATGTGACCTTCGTTATTTTGGTCGGCGATATAAGCTTCCAGCTCGTTGCCAGATTGCGTTATGGTGTTGCCTAACTCTTCCTGAATTACTTTCAAGGAATTGAGATTGATGCTCACTTCTAGCGTCACAAATACCCCTTCAATGGCTTGTTACTGGTGCGCTGGCTCTATATATCGCGACTCAGCATGGACTGATCATTGCTCAGTATAGTAGCTTATCGGCAGTTGCTTGTTATTTTTAATAACATTAACAGCTACTTGCATCACAATATTAAAGACGAATATGCACCTTCGTATCAACCACAACCTGCAGCAAACGCTCCCGCCTCAATTTACAGCGACAGAAACAGCAAGTTAGCGCCCTTGCCGAGCTATCCAGCACTAAAAATCTTTATAAAAACAACGAAATAGCCTGCATTTTTACAAAAACCGATTATATTCAATAGTTAAGATACATAAGCAGTTATTTAATTTTAAGGAGTTACCAATGGCTCAAACTATGCCACAGGCGTTAGCAGCCAACTTTCTCGGCCAGGCGCCGCAATGGTACAAGCAGTGCATCATCGCTTTTTTGGTGTTGAACCCAATTCTATTATTTACCGTCGGTCCGTTCGTTACGGGCTGGATACTCATACTTGAGTTTATATTCACGCTGGCTCTTGCTTTAAAATGCTACCCGCTACAACCCGGTGGCTTATTGGCGATAGAGGCCATTGTAATTGGAATGGCCTCCCCTGAATCGGTTTATCACGAAGCCGCCAGCAACTTTGAAGTTATATTGCTGCTGATCTTTATGGTCGCAGGCATTTACTTCATGCAAAATTTATTGCTCTTCGTGTTCACCAAGATTTTATTGGGTGTGAAATCCAAAAAAGTATTATCCCTGCTATTTTCTTTAGTAGCCGCTGTGCTAAGTGCTTTTTTAGATGCGCTCACCGTTACCGCGGTGCTAATTAGTGTTGGTACCGGCTTTTTTGCGGTTTATCACAAAGTGGCATCTGGCAAAAAACAAAATCACTCCCACGACCACAGTGATGACGGTGGCGTTATTGAATTGCACCGCAATGATCTTGAACAATTTCGTGCATTTTTACGCAGCCTATTAATGCATGGTGCGGTAGGTACGGCTTTAGGGGGGGTGTGTACGCTGGTAGGTGAACCACAAAACCTGCTAATCGCAGAAAAAGCCGGGTGGGATTTTATTCAATTCTTTTTGCTGATGGCCCCTGTTACCATGCCTGTGCTGGCTGCCGGGCTACTCACCTGCTTGTTACTGGAGGTCACAGGTACGTTTAGTTATGGCGCAGAGCTACCCACTGCGGTGAGGGAAGTACTGGAAGAGTATTCCAAGGAAGAAGAATCCAAGCGTACTACCAGAGACAAAGCAGCACTGATCATTCAGGCGCTTGTGGCAATCTTTTTAGTCGTGGCGCTAGCCAAACACCTTGCCGCTGTTGGTATTATCGGCCTTGCCGTGATCGTGTTACTAACCGCCTTCAATGGCATCATTGAGGAACACCAGATAGGCCACGCCTTTGAAGAGGCACTCCCCTTCACAGCACTGCTAGTGGTGTTTTTTGCAATCGTTGCCGTTATCCATGAGCAACATCTATTTAGCCCCATCATCGATGCGGTATTAGTAATGGATGTCGGCATAAGACCGGTAATGTTCTTTATCGCCAACGGCGTGTTATCCATGATCAGCGACAATGTTTTCGTGGCGACAGTTTATATCAACGAGGTTAAAGCAGCTTTGGATGCTGGCACTATTACCCGCGTCGAGTTTGATCAGTTAGCGATTGCGATCAATACCGGTACCAATATCCCCAGTGTGGCAACCCCTAACGGTCAAGCAGCATTTTTGTTTCTGCTAACCTCAGCACTGGCGCCACTAATCCGCTTGTCTTATGGACGCATGGTAATTATGGCGCTGCCATATACCATTGTGATGAGTACCGTGGGTATTGTGGCGGTTTATTTTTTAATTTAGCCATGTCCAAATACTCAATGGCACTATCGCCATTGAGTATTTCCATCACTCGCTTTATCTATTTCCTCGAGCCGTAACTCATGCGCAGCTAATTCCTCAGCACTAGCACGAACGACTTTCAATGTCGGTCGATCAGCAGCCAAACGCCGAATAGCGGTATCAGCCTCACCGCCCCCTTCCTGATTATCGTCACCGGAAAGCAATAGATTGGACTGCCCACCGGTCATTAACAAATAAACGTCAGCTAAAATCTCTGAGTCGAGTAATGCGCCGTGCAAGTCACGCTGTGAATTATCAACTTCGTAGCGAGAACAGAGCGCATCCAAACTGTTGCGCTGCCCGGGGTGCTTCTGTCTAGCCATGACCAGGGTGTCGACCACAGTACAGTAATCGATCGTTTTACCGGGGCTCGCGGCACCCAATAAAGAAAATTCTGCGTCAATAAAACCAATATCAAACGGCGCGTTATGGATAACTAATTCGGCACCGTCAATGAACTCAACGAAGTCTTTAACAATCTGCTGAAAGCGTGGCTTGTCAGCTAAAAACTCATTAGTAATGCCGTGAACTTCTATTGCCCCCGCATCGATGTCACGATTCGGGTTGATATATTGATGGTAATGGCGTCCCGTTAATTTTCGATCAATTAATTCAACGCAACCGATCTCAATAATGCGATGCCCCTGACTTGGCTCCAAACCAGTCGTCTCAGTATCCAGTACAACTTGTCTCAATGTATCTTCCCCTTACAGTTCATCAATGCCGCGATTGGCCAATTGATCGGCAATTTCATTTTCGCGGTGACCGCTGTGACCTTTAACCCAGTGCCAATCGATTGTATGCCGTTGCGCTTGTTCATCCAGCGCCTGCCATAAATCAACATTTTTCACCGGCTTTTTGGCTGAAGTTTTCCAACCACGCTTTTTCCAGTTATCCATCCATTCAGTAATGCCCTTGCGAACATATTGTGAATCAGTGGTAAGACTTACCTGACAGGGTTCGTTGAGCGCTTTTAAGCCCTCTATGGCAGCCGTGAGTTCCATTCGATTATTTGTGGTATTGGGCTCGCCGCCATACAATGGTTTTTCGTTGCCCTGATAGCGTAACAATGCACCCCAGCCACCCGGGCCAGGATTACCACGGCAAGCGCCGTCGGTAAAAATTTCAATGTGTTTCAATCTACTTCCTCGTTGCCGACTGGCTTGGCCATTGCCGCTTGGCAGGTGCTAGCCCAACAAATTCGTTTCTGGCTTTTTTCCATTTTGGTTTTAACGGTGTCATTGCTGACACTTCTTTAAGCGCAGAAATAATATAAAAGTTTCCAAAGGGCCACTGCGTCAACAATTCATTCAACCAGCGCTTATCCGTGTTCTCAAGCATCGCGGGGAAATGCTGCCCGTAATTAATCTGTTGTGTTTCAAACCCTAACAAACTGAGCCAGTCCTGCATTCGCGGGCTGCTTATCAGTTGATTATGCCACACACGTTGCGGCAAAAAACGGCTGAACTGTTTGATGCTACCCAAGGGTGACCAAGGGTTAAAACCAATCATAATTAAATGTCCGTGGGGAATGACAACCCGGTGCAGCTCACGCAATAATTGGTGAGGGTTATTACTCACCTCCTGAACGTGGTGCACCACAACCACATCGAGACTTTCATTAGCAAACGGCAAGTGTTCAAACTCTGCACAGGTACTAAGCGTGTTTACTGTTGGGTGGCTGCGGTATTTATTTTGCACACGACAATCACGATAAAGCTCCAACCGGGAGTCAACACTCAGTTGCAGCAAATGATAGCCAAAACAATCAGTGAGCATTTCATCTAATAAAAGCTGCTGCTTAGCAAGCAATAAACGCCCACGCTCACCACTAAACCAGCTTTCATAGACTGGCAGCAGCTCTTCAATGGTTGCAGCTTGTTTAAATCTGGAAAAAAATGCCATGGTCAGGTTTTCAGTAGCAATACTGCACAATATGAATATGCATAAGGTAAAATCAGGTAACTATCTTAACTGAAAGCCGTTATTATTCTAGCGTTAATCCTTAATGAGTGATGCCCACCAACTATGATTAAAATTGAACCCATTGCCGCTTTTTCCGACAACTATATCTGGTGCCTTTACGATCAAGAGCGCCGGGAAGCTGCAGTAGTCGACCCCGGTGATGCTGCACCGGTTTTGGAATATCTGCAGAAACACCAATTAACATTAACAACAATTCTGATTACTCATCATCATTTTGATCATACCGGCGGTATCGCAGACCTCCTTGCAGCCCATGGTAGTAATCTGCCTGTCTATGGCCCCTACAGTGACAATATAGCGCAGATCACACATCCTCTGGACGCCACCAGCAGTTTTGAATTATTTAACCTGCATTTTGAATGCCTGACGATTCCAGGGCACACCCTCGACCACATCGCCTTATTCTGTCCCGATAATGCTGGCACACCCCTTCTCTTTTGCGGCGATACTTTATTCGCCGGCGGCTGTGGACGAGTATTTGAAGGCAACCCGGCGATGATGTTGAAATCACTCGAAAAACTGGCCTCACTGCCCGCCAGCACTCTGGTGTATTGTGCCCATGAATATACATTGAGTAATTTAGCCTTTGCTCAAGCGGTTGAACCTGACAACGAGCAGCTATTACAGCGTTTGCAATCCGATAGCGACAAACGTCAGCAGGCATTGCCAACAATACCTTCGACACTGGCGCTTGAACTGGCTACCAACCCTTTTTTACGCTGCCAACAACCATCGGTTATCCGCAGCGCCAGCCATCATAGCGAACAAGCCTGTGATGACCCCGTGGCCGTGTTTGCCGCCATTCGCGGCTGGAAAGATAGCTTCTAACATTGACCCTTATAGGACAGGCCTCTAGAATACGCCCATTTCACAACAATAAGATTCTCATGAAGTTATTATTAATCAGCAAGTTATATTTCTTTATTCAAGTTATTTCTATTCTTCTATTGCAAGCTGGCTGCCAATCTATCGGGATCAATAATAAGCCATTAAATGATCCACCGATTGCCATCACTCACGACATGGCCGCTGCGCTAACGGATGCTGATCCCTGGGAATATTTCACCGACTTCAGCAGCCCGTATGCCTGCATTCACAGCATTGACGAGCCACAAGCCACAGAACCTAACTGGGTTGAGCCAGACACTATTTGGCCCAGAATCCGCCTGGGGTTTCAGTTGGACTGGGGGCTGGAGCAGAAGCGCCTGGACGCCGAGTTTAATTGGTATCAACGTCACCCCGAATATATGTCGCGCGTCAGCAACCGTGCCAGACGCTATATCTACCATGTGACAGAACAACTGGAACAGGCCGGGTTGCCGCTGGAATTAGCACTGCTACCCATTGTCGAAAGTGCCTATGATCCATTTGCCTATTCCCATGGCCGCGCGTCCGGCATGTGGCAATTTATTCCCGGTACCGCCCGCATGTATCATTTACAACAAAGCTGGTGGTATGACGGTCGCCGCGACATTATCGATTCCACGGCGGCAGCCATAAGCCTGCTTGAACGCTTGGCTGACTACTATGACGGAGACTGGCTGCTTGCTCTAGCCGCCTATAACTCCGGCCAAGGCAACGTTAATAAAGCCATTCGTAAAAACAAAAAACGGGGCAAACCCACTGATTTTTGGTCGCTGGACTTACCTAGAGAAACCCGCAGTTATGTCCCCAAGCTATTGGCACTGGCAAAACTCGTCGACAACCCAAGACGCTACGGTATTGATCTTTACCCTGTTCCGAACCAGCCCTACTTTGCCACTGTCAGCACCCAGTCACAGATTGATCTGGCACAGGCTGCTTCGATGGCTGAGATTGATATAGACGAATTGTATCTACTAAACCCTGGCTATAATCGGTGGGCTACTGACCCATCTGGCCCTCACCGCTTACTGGTCCCGCTAGCCAATGAATCGATTTTTGAACAGGCATTAACCAAGCTACCACCGTCAAAGCGACTGCATTGGCAGCGGCATACCGTCAAAGAAGGTGAATCTTTATTGCTGCTCGCCAAACGCTTTAATACCGGTGTGGATACTATCAAGCAAATCAACAGTATCCGCGGCAACATGATTCGTGCCGGACAATCATTAATGATTCCAATGGCCTCACAAGCCGGGGAACATTACAGCTTAAGTGCCGACCAGCGACTCACCACTATTCATGAGCAGCGAACCGGTGGCGCTAACACTCGGCAAATTTTTTATACCGTAAAAAGTGGCGACAGCCTGTGGACCATAGCGCAGAAACATCATGTAAGCACCTCCAAGCTTGCCCACTGGAATGGCATTGCACCAAAGGATCTATTAAAACCTGGTCAAAAACTCAGTATCTGGCTGGCAAAAAATAATAAACAAGCAAAGGGAACTACAGCGCCGGTAAACCAGCGCAAAAACGTAGTAAAAAAGGTGGGATATAAAGTTCGTAATGGCGATTCACTTGCCAGAATAGCCGATAAATTTAATCTACGGATCACTGACATTGTGAAATGGAATAAGGTCAACCCGAAAAAATATCTACAGCCAGGGCAGCGCCTGACACTTTATGTCAATGTGATGAATACCATCAATTAGAGCCGGTGGCTAACCTGGCTAAAAGAATGCTATTACGTGAATACTGAATGGTGAACACTACCCGGCTGATGATTCATCGCTTAATCAAATACATCATTCGTACACACATAGCTGAGTTAAAATGCACGGGTTAACCACGCCGTCGCTGGCGGGCTTTTTCAGCCAGCATGGCTAAAGACATGCTCGTTTGCTGACTAAAATGATCGAAACTCTCATGTTGTTCCTGATCTATCTGCACCGGCTTTTTCAATCCTCGATCGGCAACAATAACACCAATGGGCCGGCTGCCAGCATATACTGCCGAGATTAAACAGTTATTCGTGTCGATCAACCGCTCGGTTTTTTTATTAATTAAATGATTAAACTGGTGTGTGGTGTTTTTGCGCAGCCAGGCATTGGTACGGCTGTGTAAGCAGTGGGCAAATATATTATCCTGATCGCTTTTAATAGGGAAATTTAGATCACTACGCCACTCGTCGGTATTATCACCCAGCACATATTTGGCCTGCATCTGGGTAACTTTTGGATCTACCAAACATATACACACTCGCTCCAAACCAATACCACGATGAATTCCTTCGACCACCATTTGGAACAAAGTATTAACATCCACCATCTGCTCGACCATTGCGCCCATTTCACGCAAAATATCAAGTTGTAATTGGGGGTTGGACTTCATGCTCTTGATTTCTGGGGGTGCGACTTTTTCCGTTGTGCTTGGGATCAAGTGACAAATTTTATTGGCGCCATAAGCCAGCGCAACACCTGCGGCCTTATCAGCTCCCTGCTCTATCATTTCTCGCACCGCTTCCAGGCCTAAACCTGAAAACAAAGAAGCCTTGACTAATACATCTCTAAATTCTTGCGAGTCCCAACCTTTTTCTGTGGCCAGGCTAATTTCTTCGCCGAGCAATACCGCTTCGGTTGCCTTACTAGGATGCATGCCTGGATCTAACGCTTCCTGTAAGCGACTACCAAGCTGCCACTCCTCTGCTAGCGCGCGGGTAATCTCACGCATACTGCTGCCAAGTAACTGCTGCTCAAGCTGTGGATCACCACAACTACCCGCATCAAGCTTACTATCTAACTGCTCTACAGCATCGCCCTTGGTGCTCCAAAACGCCATTTCACCCACATGCAGTAACAGTGAAGTAATAAACACTTCTTCCTCTTTTTCATTGCCACCTGCTTGTTGGAGTAAATTTTCAGCCTGCACAGCGGTATGGAAGCCCCTGGCCATCCACTCCAACATTCGCTCTTTAGTGTTCTGCTTGAGTAGTGAATCAACCATCATCACTGATAATGAAATAGCCTTGATACCCTGAAAGCCAAGCTGCACTACCGCGCGACTAATAGTAGTTACAGCATTGTCTGAATTAGGGTTATGGTAAACACTGTTAGCAATACGCAGAACTTTAGTGGTAAGTGCGCTGTCTTTAAGAATAATCTCGGAGAGTTGGGACGCTGAAGAGTCACTGCTTTGAGTAACGGCATTGAGCTCCTGCATCACGCCGGACAAAACCGGAAGCTGTACATGACTTAATTGCTTAACCCATTGCTGTGTTGTTTTGGTGGTCGGCTTTAGTTCGGGGTCACTCATACAGGTCCTGTTACTGATAATGGCTATAATTTAATGCATTGTAGGCTGTTGTCGTGAAATTGCAGACTCTTTGATCAGACTAAAGCTATTAAAAAATGAATAAGTCCCAGTATAACGTTAACTCTTCCATCCAGCAGAACTTCTTGCTAACGTGGAGGAAATTTACTGTTAAAACAATAATTTGCTCGACCCTTAGGGCAATTCGACTACTAATTAACCAGATCGCGAACCAGCCATGCGCACTAGACTATTCACATTAATTTTCAGCGTTTTAATCGCTGGCGCCAGCTATGGCAACGACACCACCATTTCTCACGCCATTGCTATGCATGGCAATGTTAAATACCCGGTGGATTTCCATGGCTTTGACTACACCTCTGCCAACGCAATAAAAGGAGGCAAATTACGGCTAGGGGTACAGGGTACTTTTGACAGCCTTAACCCATTTATTAGCAAAGGCTCCCCTGGCGATAATATCGGTTTGATTTATGACACGCTGATGGTGCATTCAGCCGATGAAGCCTTCTCCCAATATGGTTTGATTGCGGAAAGAATCGAAACCCCCGCAGATCGATCGTGGGTCATATTTCACCTGCGGAAAGAAGCCCGCTTTCACGATGGTGTCGCGATTACTGCCGACGACGTTGTATTTACCTTTAATCTATTAATCGAAAAAGGCTCACCCCTGTTCCGTTCCTACTATGCCGATGTTCAAACGGTTGAAGCGCTTGACCCGCAGCGGGTCAAATTCACCTTTAAGCCTGGGGTCAATCGCGAACTGGCACTCATCGTTGGCGACCTGGCCATACTCCCTAAACACTACTGGCAAGACCGTGATTTCAGCAAGTCATCACTGGAGATACCGCTAGGCAGCGGACCGTATAAAATCATTAACGCTGACGCCGGACGCTCAATCAGTTTTGAGCGAGTGAAGGATTATTGGGCCAGCGATCTGCCAGTGAATCGAGGGCTCTATAATTATGATCAAGTACAACTTGATTATTACAAAGATGCCGTCGTGTTGTTAGAAGCATTGAAAGCTGACCGCTACGATTTTCGACTTGAAAACGTCTCAAAACAATGGGCAACGGGTTACAACAGCCCGGCAACAGCCAAAGGGCTGCTGAAAAAAGTTAAAATTGAACATAACAATACAACCGGCATGCAGTGCCTGCTGATGAATTTACGCGACAGTAAATTTCAGGATCTACGGGTACGCAAAGCCCTCAATTATGCGTTCGATTACGAGTGGACAAATAAAAATTTATTTTATGGGGCCTATAAGCGCACCGACAGCTTCTTTTCCAATTCTGAACTAGCCTCATCCGGCCTCCCTAGCCCGGAAGAGCTAGACATTCTCACCCCTTTTAAAGAGCAAATTCCTGAAAGCGTATTCACCACGCCTTACACCAACCCTGTTAGTGACGGCAGCGGTCACAACCGTGGTAACTTACGAATAGCGGCAAAACTATTGAAAGAAGCCGGCTGGGTAGTCAGGGATAATGTGCTGGTGAATGCCACCAGCGGCGAACCCTTTACTATCGAAATACTGATTTATATGCCTACTACCGAGCGCATACTTAACCCCTATGCCAAAGCATTACAAAAGCTAGGGATTCAAATGACAGTGAAAAGCATTGAAGTCTCGCAATTTGTCAATCGATTACGTAGCTATGATTTTGAAATGCTCACCGTCGTAATCGGACAATCACTTTCACCTGGCAACGAGCAAAGAGAATACTGGCATTCAACTGCTGCCGACATTGAAGGTAGTCGCAACTATTCCGGCATCAAAGATCCTGTAGTTGACCAGCTCGTCGATCTGGTCATTTCCGCCCCGGATCGCGAACAATTAATCTACCGCACCAGAGCGCTTGATCGGGTACTGTTACATAATTATTTTGTTGTTCCCCAGTATCATAGCGGCGCTCACCGGCTGGCTTACTGGGACAAATTTGGCCAGCCAAACATCGCCCCTAAATATGATCCGAGCTTCAGTATTGGCCTTTTTAGCTGGTGGGTTGATCCCGATAAAGCACAGGCTCTGAACAAGGCCAAAGCTGCTTTAAACGAATAATATAGAGTTATATGGCCAACTACATACTACGTCGACTACTGTTAATCATCCCGACCCTGTTCGGTATTATGGTGATTAACTTTGCCATCGTGCAATCCGCCCCGGGGGCCCAGTCGACCAGATGATTGCGCAACTTCAAGGCCATGATCTTAATGCCACTAGCCGTATCAGCGGTTCTGCCAGCGGCGATACCGGGCAAACAGCACTGCGCCGCGAGCAAAGCTATGGACTCGATGCCGAGACCATCGAACGCATAAAAAAAATGTATGGTTTTGACAAGCCGCCTACCGAGCGCTTTTGGGAAATGGTCGTCAACTATGCACAATTCGATTTTGGTGAGAGCTTCTTTCGCAATACCCCCGTTATTGATCTGATCATTGACAAGCTACCGGTCTCCATCTCTTTAGGCGTATGGAGCACCTTACTGGTCTATTTTATTTCTATCCCACTAGGCATCAACAAAGCGATTCATCACGGCAACCGCTTTGATGTTTGGTCCAGTACTTTTATCACTATTAGCTACGCCATCCCCGGCTTTCTATTCGCAATTTTATTAATCGTTGTGTTTGCCGGTGGTAGTTATCTGGATTGGTTTCCTTTACGCGGCCTAACCTCGGACAACTTTGAAGAGTTATCCATGATCGATAAAATCAAAGACTATTTTTGGCACCTTGCACTGCCACTTACTGCCTATACCATTGGGGGCTTTGCCACCTTAACCATGCTCACAAAAAACTCCTTTCTTGATGAAATCAATAAGCAGTACGTCGTCACCGCCAGAGCCAAAGGTCTTGATGAACAGCAAGTCCTTTATGGTCATGTATTCAGAAATGGCATGTTGATTATTATTGCCGGGTTTCCCAGTGCATTTCTCCACATGTTTTTTACTGGCTCGATGTTGATTGAAGTTATCTTCTCGCTCGATGGGTTGGGGCTACTGAGTTACGAATCGGTTATTAATCGCGACTACCCGGTGATTTTTGCTAACTTGTTTATATTTACCCTGATGGGCTTGGTGATGAAAATCATCAGTGATTTAACCTATGTATGGATCGACCCTCGTATTGATTTTGAATCCAGGGCCGCTTAGACATGCTATTCAAGAGCGAAAATTTTAGCCCCATTAATCAACGTCGCTGGCAAACGTTCAAAGCCAATAGACGTGGCTTTTATAGCTGTTGGATATTCTGTTTATTATTTGGGTTCAGTCTTTTTGCAGAATTTATTGCCAATGATAAACCGATACTTGTTAGCTATGACAGTGAGCTGTTTGTCCCTGCGCTCTTTTCATATCCAGAAACCACCTTTGGTGGTGACTTTGAAACCGAGGCGGATTACAGCGATCCCTATGTGGTTGAACTTATTACGAATTCAGGGTGGATGATTTGGCCAATCATTCACTATAGCTACGATACCCATATAGCTGACTTACCTTCGCCAGCCCCCTCACCTCCTTCGTTAGAAAACTGGCTGGGAACAGATGACCAGGCAAGGGATGTGGTGGCTCGTATTATTTATGGCTTTCGAATTTCACTGTTATTTGCCCTGGCACTAACATTGGGCAGCACTGTTATAGGTGTCGCAGCTGGCGCTGTACAAGGTTATTACGGTGGCAATATAGACTTGTTAGGACAGCGCTTCATTGAAATATGGAGCGGCTTACCAGTGTTGTTTTTATTAATCATTTTATCCAGCATTATAACACCTAATATCTGGTGGTTATTGGCCATCATGTTGCTGTTTAGTTGGACCCAACTCGTTGACGTAGTGCGCGCTGAATTTTTACGCGGAAGAAATCTGGATTATGTTAAAGCTGCGCGAGCCATGGGAGTTACCAATACTACCATCATGTATCGACATATATTGCCCAATGCGGTCGTCGCTACCATGACCTATATGCCTTTTATACTGACCGGGGCCATTACCACTTTAACATCACTAGACTTTTTGGGTTTTGGCTTACCGCCCGGATCAGCATCACTGGGTGAATTGGTAGCGCAGGGTAAAGGCAACCTACATGCGAGTTGGTTAGGCATCAGCGCTTTTACAGTGCTTTCACTTATGCTGACACTACTGGTATTTATTGGCGAAGCAGTTAGAGATGCTTTTGATCCGAGGTTGATCCAATGAAGCCTACTTCCCCGCTTTTAAGAGTCAAGCAACTCTCCACCCGCTTTCGTCAGGGTAATACTAGCACCGACGCTGTGAAGCAGGTTTCTTTTGTCGTTAACCCCGGCGAGACCGTAGCATTAGTTGGAGAAAGTGGCTCAGGCAAATCGGTAACAGCACACTCTATTTTAGGGCTATTACCCTACCCAATGGCCAACCACCCCAGCGGCGAAATTTTTTTCCACGATCAGCAATTATTACATTTAGATGCCAAAAAATTAAAAAAAATTCGCGGCAATAAAATCAGCATGATATTTCAGGAGCCTCTGACTGCATTAAACCCACTGCATAAAGTCGGACAACAGATTGCTGAAGTCATCAGCCTTCATCAAGGGCTTCGCGGTCAGGCGTTGCAGCAACGAGTTATCGATTTGCTAACCCAAGTAGAAATACCGTTGCCCGCAGACAAGGCCAACGCCTACCCTCACGAACTTTCAGGCGGCCAACGGCAACGGGTGATGATTGCCATGGCTATTGCCAATGAGCCAGAGTTGTTAATCGCTGATGAGCCGACGACGGCCCTCGATGTGACTGTACAAAGCCAGATATTAGACTTGCTGTCCACCATTCAACAACGCATGGGAATGGCCATTTTATTAATCACCCATGATTTATCTGTCGTCAGACAAATTGCCGATCGCGTGTTAGTGATGCAACAAGGGGAATTAGTTGAGCAGCAAGACACTGAGCAGTTATTTAGCTTACCCCAACACCCCTATACTAAAATGCTATTAGCAGCCGAGCCTGCCGGTGATGCCGTAACTAGCATGCGCACCAAAGAAAGCAAGCCACTATTAATCACCAAAAATTTATCCGTTAAATTCCCCATAGGTAAACATTGGTTTTATCAAAAACCTAAAACTTTTTCCGCCGTCAGAGAAGCGAGCTTAGAGCTCTACCCAGGGGAAACCCTTGGTGTAGTCGGGGAAAGTGGATCCGGCAAAAGCACTCTGGCGATGGCTTTATTGCGCCTTACAGCTTCTGAGGGCCTGATCGAATTCCAACAACAACCCATTCATACCTATTCCCAGCAACAAATGCAGGCGGTACGTAAACAAATACAAGTAGTTTTCCAAGACCCTTTTGGTAGTTTAAGTCCACGCATGTCCGTCGCCGACATTATCAGTGAAGGCCTGAGAGTTCATTATCAACTTACTGATGAAGAGTGTGATCAGCGTGTCGTTGAGGTGTTAAATGAAGTCGATTTGGACCCAGCTATTCGACACCGCTACCCTCATGAGTTTTCTGGTGGACAACGTCAGCGTATCGCCATTGCACGCGCCGTTATATTAAAGCCCAAATTGATTATATTGGACGAACCAACGTCCGCACTAGACCGCTCAGTACAAATACAAGTACTGGAATTATTAAAAGATTTACAGCGGCGCAGGCAGTTAAGCTATATTTTTATTAGCCATGATTTGCCTGTAGTGCGTTCTATAAGCCATCGTATGCTGGTAATGAAAGGTGGCGACATCGTCGAAAGTGGTGAGAGCCAATCGATTTTTGAAAACCCTCAACATCCCTATACCCAACAATTATTAGCTGCCGCCCTACCCTCCGCAATACACGTTAAGCAGCAGCCAAGCTAATGGCGCCAGCAATTTACAGTGACGGGGTTAATCTAAAAACCGTTAATATGATCTACCGACAATATCAGCTATTATAATAGTAGCTAACCACCATTAATTATAATGACTCATTAGATATTTTTTATCATGGAAAAAGACTCTGTCCCATTAAAATACGCCCGGACCATGCTTAACGTGGCGGAGGCGCAAGGTTACAACCTAAACACACTCGTGGTTTCGTTGAACTCTCCTATCGATATCCTTGATCCAGACATAGACCCCAATACACCAGTACCGTCACAGGTTTATACCAATATTTTCAATTATGTAATGTGGCTGCTTCAGGACGAATCATTTGGTCTTGGTTTAAAACAAAAAGCCCATACTGGCACTTTTCGTATGATGTGCCTTACGATTATTCATTGCAACAACCTTGAGCAAGCCATGCGTAGAGCCGCCGAGTTCAACGCTTTTTGTCGAACATTGAGTGGTGAAAACAGCGCTTTTGACATTAATCCTATCTACCGTTTAGAAGATGGTACAGCCGAATACTTATTCCCCAGTAACAATGAATTATTAGACCAAGAATCTGCCGACAACATTATAACGATGGCGCACTGTGTGGCCATTTGGCGACGATTTTGTGGCTGGCTAATTGGCAAAAATATTGAACTGGTTCAGGTAAATTTTCAAACCAGCGCACCAAAAAATATTTCGTATCTTCAGCAATTATTTAAATGCGATTTACACTTTGAGCAACCGGCCAATAGTTTTCGTTTTCCGGCCAATTATTTACTCGCCCCGCTAGTGCATACAGAAGATTCACTCAAAGAATTTTTACGTAACGCGCCCTATCATCTACTTGCTTCCAATGAGGAAGATGAAAAAAGCATTCTCTCACAAATGAAGCGCATCATTGGCAATGATTTTAGTCGTGACTTTTTAAGCGTAGTAGAGATGGCTAATCATTTGCACATGTCAGTCAGGACACTGCGCCGCCGCTTAAAAGATGTCGGCACTACTTACCAACAATTCAAGGATGATTTGCGCTGCAATGCGGCAAAAAGCTACCTAAGTCGACCGGAGTTAAAAATTAATGCGGTATCAGCGTTATTAGGCTTTGATGAGCCCAGTGCATTTCATCGATCATTTAAAAAATGGACGGGGATGACGCCAGGTGAATTTCGCAGCAACCAACAACAAGAACCCAATTAACCACTAAATGACTGATAGTTAACATCGCTAACGCTAGCTCCAAAGTGCCAAGCCACGTAAAATAAGCTCCCTGCTAGCTCAGAACATTACCCTAATGGACCAACTCGAAACTGCATTCGCCTCGCTTCAACTGGAACGTCTTCCACTTGAGGCCAATACTAAAAACTTACGCGCCTGGGATGCTGCTGACGAGCTAATGCTTACCCACCTTGATCAGCACTCGATACTTACACCAAACAGCTCAATATTGATAGCAAATGATAATTTTGGCGCTCTAGCTTGTAGTCTTCATCAATACCAGTGTCATCACTGGGGCGATTCATATATCAGTCATCAGGCTATTTTACATAATCAACAGCTTAATCAACTCACACCAGCAGAACACACACTATCCAGCATGACACCCTTACAGCACGAATACGACGTAGTGCTATTGAAAATCCCCAAAAGTAATGCCCTGCTGGAACAACAGCTCATCGACTTACAAACAGCTATCAACACTACAACTATTATTATCGCCGCCGGCATGGTGAAATACTTAACTAAAGCACAGTTACAATTATTTGAAAAGTATATTGGTACGACTACCACCTCACTAGCCAGTAAAAAAGCCCGATTAATTTTCTCTATACCTAAAGAAAAAAATGAAATAGGCAAGCTTCATCGCGAACCCTATCCCAGCATAATTACAATTGATGAACTCAACTTGGTATTAAGCAATTATGCCAATGTTTTTTCCCGTGAAAAGCTGGATATCGGTAGCAGGTTTTTCTTGCAACAGTTTCAGCATATGCCACTGGCAGAACATATCGTAGACTTAGGGTGTGGCAACGGACTATTAGGTATTATGGCTCAGCGGCAACAGCCCAATAGCCAACTCTATTTTGTCGACGAATCCTATATGGCGGTAGCCTCAGCCCAGCTTAATTATCACAACAATATCAACCCTTCAGACATTAATGGCGATAAAACCCCAATCTTTAAGGCTGGCGACGGATTAGAGCCACTGGCAACAATGCCCATCGAGCTGATACTGTGCAATCCACCATTCCACCAAAATAATACCGTTGGTGACCATATTGCCCAAAACCTGTTTCATCAAAGCCACCAGCACCTCAGTCAAGGAGGGGCACTGTGGGTCGTAGGTAATCGACACCTGAATTATCATATTACGCTAAAGCGTATTTTCGGCAATTGTCGCACCGTTGCCGGCAACCAAAAATTTGTTGTACTAGCCGCCAATAAACGATGACAGTTACAGCAATATTGTATTTTTTTTGTGCATAACCCAATTGGATGACGTTTTACCATGACCATCAACGTACTATTTGTTTGCTTAGGCAATATATGTCGCTCCCCGGCTGCGCAAGGCATATTTGAAAGACTGGTGAGTGAAAAAAACCTGGCTACGAGTATTTCGGTTGATTCATGCGGCACAGCACCGTTTAACGTTGGCAAACATCCAGACCCGCGATCAGTCGCTGCCTCAGCCAGAGCTGGATATGACATTAGCCAACAAATTGCTCGGCAAATCGATGATCAGGATTACTCGACTTATAACTACATCATAGCAATGGATAGAGCTAACTTAACGAATGTACAAGCATGGGCACCTTCAGACTATCAAGGTGAAATCAACTTACTCATGCACTACAGTCAACGTGGGGGTAACAGGCAAATCCCTGATCCTTACTACGATGATGAAGAGCAGTTTGACAAAGTGATTGTGGCGATCGAAAAAGCGTGCAGGCATTTACTTAGCTATATAATCAATAAACATGAACTTCTACACGATAAATAAAACGAAAATTTACACAGGTCCATTATGAAATTTGTTTTATCCACCTCATTCAGCACAGTCAGTCATCTTACACAAATTGCCCCTGTGGCTGACGAGGCTGGCTGGGAAGCAATGTCTTTTTCTGATCATGTGGTCCACCCTGAAAAAATATCAACACCCTATCCTTATACCAAAGACGGTAGCAGGCGCTGGCAAGCATTTACCGATTGGCCAGATCCATGGGTAATGGTTGGCGCCCTGGCCACCATAACAAAGCGATTACGTTTCACCAATAATGTTTTTGTTCTGCCTATGCGCAACCCATATTTGGTCGCAAAGGCCATCAGTACAGCTGCAGTTGTTTCTAACAATCGGGTTACTCCTGCAATTGGTGTGGGCTGGTCAAAAGATGAATTTGAATTAATGCAACAGGATTTTCATACTCGAGGAAAACGTGCCAATGAAATGATAGAAGTCATGCGCCTATTATGGTCTGGTGAAATGGTGGAATATCATGGTCAATACTATCAATTTGATAAACTGGAAATGAATCCGGCGCCAACAGAATATATTCCGATTTGGTCTGGCGGAATCAGTTCTCCAGCAATGAAACGTGCCGCCAGAATTGCCGACGGCTGGGTAACAGACTTACAAACTTCTGACGAAATAATAGACTCAATTGCCAATATCCAACAATTACGTAAAGACTATGGGCGCGACCACCTACCTTTTGATGTTATGGCCACACCTAGCGATGCATTCACCATTGATGCCTATAAAAAATTAGCCGATGGCGGTGTCACTCATATTTTAACCCAGCCTTGGCCGTTCTATCATGGCGACACACAAGACATTAACAAAAAAATTGACGGGATAAAACGCTATGCAGATGACATCATATTGCCGATGAACAAATAATTCAGGCTAAGTGAATGCACGTATAATAAATAGCTAATCAGCCTGTAAATACGCCATCAATTTTTCTTCACGCTGCTGTGACCTTAAAATTAAATTTTTAATTTTTTTCTCATGATAAAAAAACCACTGTCCTGACCCACGAATCCGACTGGCATTCTCATAATTCACTTTCTGATAGACATCCAACAGCTGGGTGTAATCCTGCTCACTCTCTCCAGATAGCTGATACATAACGCGAAAATTTTCATTTATCGTTAAAATAGACTTATCTTCCATTTTATCCAAATAATTAGCATATTGTTTTTCTGCCTTCTGTTTAACACCTTCAATATTTCTGGAAAACATTTCAAGCTTATTGACCGGCTTTTCGGCGACAATACTGCTAGTTTGTTTGTGCGCGTTGGCTAAGGTAATAATGCCTACCACAAAAATAATTAGTATTACAGGGATGCATGCTATTGCTATCCAAAATTGCTTACTTGCTTTAACAGCGACGACTTCAATTTTATCTTCAAGCGTCTGCTCTTTCGGAGTGTCTTCATCTCTGTTATCGCCTGCCATATCACACCATTTAATTAACTAATTTATCAAGTTTAGCTTTACGAATCACACTGGCATCTTTTAAATCATCCAACGCAGCGGCATGCGGAACCAGCCATTTTTTTGAACCTTGATTCATTCCTGCTAAATTACTAGAACCAGACTTTATTGCTTCGACCAACAGCTGATAATCCTCCTCTCTAGCTGCCAGAAAATCACGGTAAGGAGCTGATTTTTCAGGACTGCAATCATTAGCAATTTTATCAAGCTGCTTGGTATATGCTGATATTTTCTTTAGCTCGCTTTTTCTAAAATCGGCTAACAACATTAACTGCTGTTCAAGAGCAATAAATTGCTCTTCCATTGGGTCTTCCTCTTCTATTTCAGTGGCGGCTGTTAATTCAGCAATTCGTAAAAACATGACTGTCAAACCGGTAGCCATCACAGTAATCAACAAGCCTGAAATTGATAACACCACAATCATCAATATTTTATTAGTTGCTGCTTGCTTTTCCACTTTCTTTAATAGCTGGACAGGGTTCTCTTCCTGTTGCTCGTCATCATCTGCCATTTATTTCTCCAGCGTGAGTAAATTAACATTATCGTTTACATACGTGCTTAATATTATCACCACCAATCTTCAGGCTGATGATCTATTTCATCTTGCATGAGATGGCGAGCAACCGAGAGCAACTCCTCTCTAGTTTTAAATGGCCCCCCGGTCAACACATATTTTCCATTAATCAAAAAGGTCGGGGTTGAACTAATACCAGCCTCTTTCATTACCGCAAAACTAAGGCCAACTTTCGACTTTATCTCTTCTGACTCATATAAATCATTAAATTCGTTTTCAGAAATACCATTGGATTTAAATAAACTGGCAATACGACTGCGATGAAAGTCCAAGTCCTGACTTGAACGCGAAGCCAATACCCGAGTAAACAGCTGCATATGGAAGTCGTGCCCTAACTCAAGTTGTTGTGCAATAAAAAAAGCATGAGCATGAATGATCATAAGGTCATTCCAAATCGCAGGCAGACGCCCAAACTCCAAATTAACCGGCAATGTTTTAATCCAGTCTTGCAGGAAAGGCTCGAAGCGCTCACAATGAGGACAACCGTACCAAAATATCTCTATCATATTCGGCAATGGTGATTCGCCAAAACGAATAGGGGTATTCAGTACTTTATAATCAATACCCGCAACATACTCGGTACCATTAACAGTTATAGTAGTTGATTTATGCTGCTCACAAGCCAACAACATAGTAGCTAACCATACGCCCAGGAATAATTTTTTAAACATTCATCACCTATTAATTTATTATTATAGTGTATTCGGCATCACAAAAAGTGCAATAGCTTCGCTGTGCGCCGTGTGCGGAAACATATCAGCCAGCATTAATTTTTCCAACTGGTAGCCAGCAGCAAGTAATTCTTTAGCGTCACGATAAAGGGTGGATGGATTACACGAGATATATACAATATGCCTAATACCCATCCCCCTATTTGTTGACATAGTGATAAAGCACCAGACCTGGGCGGGTCCAGGACCGCCTTGTTGTAATCTCCAACTACATTTACCTTGTCTGACATCAGGTTTCGACAATGAAATGTAGCATTATCAATACCATTAACTTCAGCACTAATAACCGCTTTTGCAACCATTGCAGGCACTAACTCATAGCCCGTAACACTAGCTGCGAGCTGCGCCAGCGGTAAACTAAAATTACCAATACCACAAAAGAAATCAGCAACGATGTCCTCATCAGTTAGTTCCAGCCATTCCAATGCGGTAGCAATAAGCTGTTGATTAATGACAGGGTTAACCTGAGTAAAATCATTAACAGCAAAGGGTAAGCTTACATCATAGCTATCAAGGCGGTATTCAAATTGCTGCGGCTGTAGCGGCCATACCGACATAATTTCAGGCTGATTTGCCGATATTATATTTATACTCATACTCTGTTGGTGTGCGAAAACCCTTAAACTCTCTATATCGTCATCCGGTAAGCTCGTTTTACAATTTAGCAGTACGCCATGCTTGCCTGCACTATCCTCAACCAAGGTTAACTCGGTAACAGCTTTACGCTTTCTTAGGACTGAGATCAAAGTTTTAAGCATTGGCAGCTGCTGGTTGATACTCTCGTAGACAATGTGGCAGCGATCAATATCAACTAGATTATGACTTTCGCGCTGCCTGAATCCAATGGACAAGCCATCACGATTGGCACTTACTGCAAAGCGCGCGCGATGACGATAATGTGCTGGTGGCGCCGATAGAATTAGTTCGGATATTATATTCTCGTTTGCTAATAATGGCCTAAATTGTGAGGCCAAGCGTTGTTGCTTATGCCTTAACTGCTGCGAGTAATCTAAATGCTGCAGACTACAGCCACCACACTGCTGGTAGTAATGGCATTCAGGTATAACCCGATCAGCTGAAGCCTCTTTTATCGCAAGCAAATCAGCTTGATCATAATCTTTGTGCACTGAGGTATATCGAGCGGTGATTAGCTCACCAGGGAGCGCGCCAGCAACAAAAACACGCTTGTTTTTATTACAAACTCGCCCACTTTCCCCTATAGCTACAGCTATACCACGACCATCGTCGGCAAGAGATTGAACACGAAGCAAATGACTACCTGCAGGCACTTCACGCTTTGACGGTCTGAACGTCCTGAGCTTAGAATGACCTGCTTTGGATTTAAATTTAGCCAAGGGAAACACCCTGCAATATTTTCATCGAGCGACTTCGCGGACATACAACTCTCATAGATCCAACTCCAACCATTGCGGGTAATGAGTAAAATACAAGGCCGTTCTAATAGTGAGCTGATCGAAATTTAGTCCAGCTATAGCACTTGTGGGATCTTTCAGTAGTTGCTGCAAATACACCGAAAGATGCAACTTATAATCTTGTAGCTGTGACCGATGGTGACTCAGCTCTCTACTTAAAAACTGCTCTTTTGATTCTTCCGCTAAAGGCATAGACGTTTTATAATCCACAATCCATACATCATGGTTTGAATCTATAAAACAGCGATCGATAACCTTTTGTTTTAGCAAGCCAGCAAAACTGGACAGCATCGGCAGCTCAGTAAAGGCTAACAAGTGGTCATTAGCTAACAGCCAAAGCCCTTTTTGATCATTTACCGTGTTGTTGACTGCCTGCACAATACGACAGCTAGCAGTAGTGATCATTTCAGGTGGAGTCTGATGATAGTGCAGCAATGCTTGAAGCCAACTCGATTGTTGTTGGGCATCCATCGACCGCCAAAAATCCACCCCTTGATTCGCCAGCACTTCTAACACCCAATGACTGACCGTTCCAATTAATACTGGCAATGAATCGGTAATAATATCCGGAATATTATCGCCAGCTGAGTCGTATTCAAAGTCCAGATAAAATTCTTGAAGCGGGTTGGGTGACGACATCAATGGTGCACGCCAATCAGCAATAAGCCGCTGCAAAATTCCCTGGTGGCTGACTGATTCAAAGTCCAAGCCAAATTGTGTGACTTCATTGTTGCTTGCCGCAGTCGGGACAAACCACTGTACTTGGTCAACTAGAGCCGACCAGGCATCGATGATTAAACTACTTTTAGCTGGCGATTTTGGTTCACCGCTTCTGGCATCTAACTCAACAGTTAATAAACAATATAATTGTCTAATCGCTCTGGTTGCTGCAACATATAATAACCGGGTATTTTCAAGCTGTGTTGACTGCGACTGCTCGTAGCGTAAATGTTGATATATTTTATCATCGACATCACCGCTGGCGCCGAGGGGACTAATTAATAAACCATTTTGAACATGCGTATCAGTCACCGAATGGCTTAGATATTCGCGCCATAATAACAGTGATTTATCATCACTACGGGGGGCTCTAGCCAAACCCGGTAAAATAACGCAGTCAAACTCAAGACCTTTAGACTTATGTATTGTCATGATCGAAAGCTGATGGTGAGTTGATTGGGGCCTGGCGTAGAGCTGACTAACGGACTGTTCAAACGCATCTATTGACGCAATCGACTCGCCCTGCTGATGGCTTTCTAGCATATCAAGATAATCATCAACCATAACAAATTCATCGCTACTGGCGACACAAGCAGCACCACCCAGCGCCATCCATACACCTTCTACCCATACTCGAAATGAATGACGCTGGCGGCCGGTAACCGCAGCATTAAGTATCGGCAACACTGCCGATAACCGGTTGCGTCCGTGCTCAGACAACGCTGACAAAACAACAGATGACTGCAACGCTGAATAGACACTTAGCCTGGTTTCAGCAACTAACAAACTATGCAGGTCATGATTGTTCAAGCCTAACCAAGGAGTGCGCAAGAGTGCCGCCCAACTAATATCATCACTGATATTAAGCAATGCTTTAGTTAAAGTGAGCAGGTCTTTAATCAATCCATAACTTGCCAGCGGGTCAATGTCGGTAGCACTCCACTGAATACCTGCCCTATGCAAAGCGGGAATAATTGCTTGTAAATGCCCACGACTTCTAACCAATATAGCAACACTGCCATTAGCATTTTCAGCTTGAAACTGCTGTACCAACTTTACCACTTGAGCAGCCTCTTCATCGCGCGCATTGTCACCAGCGAATCCGAGTACCTTAATGCTACTATCCGTAGTTGCAGGATTAAAGGCCTCAGCAAACTCAAAGGGCACAGCACCACGGGATAAATTTTCCAGCTTGGGAAATGCTTCACTAAAAGTGTTATTAACCCAATTCACTACCGCAGGATCAGAACGAAAATTCACCGTCAGCCGTAGGTCATCTAATAAAACACCATTGACACCGTGTTTTTTTGCTTCCAAAAATAGACCGACATTGGCTTGCCTAAACCCATAAATCGATTGCATACCATCACCGACAATAAACAAGGTATTTGGTTGCTCAGGGTGCGCGGCATTATATTCATCCCAACCTTCTACTAAACGTTGCAACAATTGAAACTGAGTACTGGCAGTGTCCTGAAATTCATCAACCAATATATGGCTTAAGCGATAATCCAGCTTCATTGCCAATTCACTAGGCCTTAACCCGTCACCTAATGCCTGCAAAGCGGCCATGGAAATCTGACTGTAATCCACTTCGCCATGCTGCTGAAATACCAGCGTTAATTCAGCTACTAACAGCGGCAGCAGGCGACTTAAGGACTCCAACATTTGCCACTGACTGGGTTCATATTTTGTGGCTGGTAGAAAACGTAAATCTAATAAATTGGCCCGTAAACTATCAATTAAAGATAGATTTGCTAGCAAAGCCATAAATTCAGTTTTTAATGTTTTCGCTAAGGCCTTATCCCCATCCTCGGTTTCAGTAGGGAAACCGGATCTTCTATCAACACTCTTACGCCACTCATTGGTTTTAGTCAGCAACAATTCAGCAATAGCTAGCCACTGTGAGATACATTCAGGCTCGGGAGCTGGCAGATCGATATTACCCGCAAGAGAAGTGATAGCCGAATCTGCATTCTGCCACTGTAGATTACAACCGGCATAATCCATTAACGGTAGCAACTCGACAGCCCAAGGCATTAATTGCGCATGCAATGCAGACAGTACATCACGATGCACCTGCTCCAGAACAGCTTCGAGTTGTAGTTTAGCCTTGGCAACATCCTGACCAATACCAAGATGTAACAACCACTGATCTCTTTTTTGCAGCAACGTAATTAGCAAGCGCTCTAACTTGGCCATATCGTTATCGACATGGACAAGCAAACCCGCTAAATCGTCGGCAATAAAATGATTGCTTTCGAGTTTATCGAGCAAGTTATGTACTGCAGTCTGGTAATACGGTTGCGGGTTATCTGCTATTTTCGGTTGCGCACCAAAATTAGATAAAATAGGCATTTGACGGGTCAAATTAGCACAAAGACTATCAATGGTTTGAATTTTTAAGCGCGAGGTGTTACTTAATAAATTCCAGCCTAGCCGATCATTTTGCATTAAAGCATCTTTCGCCAACCGCCAGGTTAATTGCTTATGCCCCGCTTCTGGCTCATCAGCAACCAAAGCAAACTGTAGCGCAGCAATAATCCGGTGATGCATTTCTGCAGCAGCTTTACGAGTAAAGGTGATCGCCAATATTTCTTCAGGCTGTTGTGCACGAGAAAGTAATTTTAGCACTCGCTGACTCAGTAATTCTGTTTTTCCAGAACCAGCAGGAGCAGTAACACAGATCGAACGTAAAGGATTTAATGCTGCCAAGCGCTGGTCATGATCAACAGGTAGCATCATAGTGTTCCACCTGCCAACAAGTCTTCATCCTCTTGCAGAGGGTTAGACTGATGCTCTACTCTGCACAGGGGTGACAAGTGGCAATACAAGCACGTTTTAACTGGCTGCTTCGGGTCAACCTCAGCCTTACCACTAATAAAATCATTCGCCAAGGCTGTTAATACTTTTCGCCATTGCTGCTGTAATTGCGGCCAGGCCATCACCCCTGCATCGGTTTTTATCTTATCGCTCCACTGAATAGCAGGCTCAGCACAATCCTCACTCCCCACACCTTTGAGCTTGCAAGCAGAAAGATTTATTTGTGCATAAGCAATGCCGGCCACTTGCTTTTCGGCTTGGTCAGCTAGCGTGCTATACAAAGGTAATTGTGGCTCATCGGGCCGCTCACCCCACCAGCTGGCGATATTACTGTTAGCCGTTTTGTAATCGATGATTAGTAAGCTACCATCATCTAATCGATCGATTCGATCAATCCGCGTTTGCACCGACAAGGCCTCGTACTGAAAAGCCTTTCTGTCTTCGATACTCTCGACGGTAAAATTTTCGCGGTCTTTTTCAACATTAAGCCAGGCAAGCAGTAATTTTTGCAAGCGCATATTTTCTAACTGTTGGTAACGCAAGCCAAATCGTGCAGGGATTCTTTGGGCGAGTTCATTTATGGCATAACGACTACAATCTTCACACAGTGACTGCAGAGCCGACTCATCCAACACTAGCAATGTCTGCTGGTTTTTTAATTTTTGCCAGAGAAATTCCAAAGCACGATGCAGCAAACTACCTCGATCTGCAGCGCTTAAACCTAAAGCTGGCTTATCCAGAGGCTTCAATACCAGCCGGTGCTGGGCAAATGCTCTGAAAGGACAAGCCGATTGACTGGAAAATATGCGACTACCACCACTGACCGACTCACCTTCCACTAATGAAGGCGCATTACCGGGTTGCCACTGTTGCAACTGCTGAGATTCATAATGACGGCGCCGAATTTCATTAATCGGTAATAGTTGCAATAACGGGCGACCTAATAACTCAGTAATAGTGCGGCGCGGAAATGCGTCGAATAAACGGCTAACTGAAGCAGGACTGTTATCAATACTTAACGGCGAACTCACAACTATATGATCAGCACTATGAATAAACCGATGCGTTAATTCCTGCGCGTATAGCAACTCACGCTCTGCCGTTGCATGCGGCATCTGCTGCTCGCGCTGCAAACCAAAAGGGATTAAAGGATTTGGCGCAGGTGACTGCGGCCATTGCTGCTCGGACATGGATTGCAACCACACATGCGTAAACTGTAAACCAGCAGCTTCCAGGGTACCCAATACCTGCAACGAAGAATCTGCTGTTTGTGGCTGGAAAATCTGTTTGCCAAGAATCGTTCTAAGTTGGCTTATTGCTTGAGTAGCATTGACAGGTGCACCGACTAAATCAAGAGCAACAAAGGTTTTCACTACCGCATGCCATTGCGTCACTTGCTGAAATTCAATGCTATCGAGGCGACGATCACCAGGCCAACCCAGTATCTGCAAAGTCTCACTAAAGAGCGTATACCACTGCTGATAAGTACGCGATTTATAGTGGTCACTTAACCGGTTATTAGTTGATATAGCCTGCAAGCTATTAACAAAGTGCCAGTCATCACAGCAATGTTTTTTTGCGGCACTTTCAGCTAACTGTCTGAGCCTTGCGGTAGTCAAAGAGTATTCACGCTGCTCTCGGAGCAAACGAATGAGTCGACACACAATGGCATCATCGCTTGCACTTAATCGATGGAATGGCGATTGGCACAACAGCTCGATCGAGTCTAATGACATGCGGCCAGTCAGCAATTCGAGCGCATTGAGTGCAAAATTAATAATGGGCGCTTCTGCCAGCGGATATCCTGCTGAAAAATTAAATGGCAGATTTCGTCGCGACCTAAGCCGCCCATCTTCATCTAACGGAATATTATAGCCGGGTTCAAATACCTGCTGTAAAATTCGCTCTACTTTGAGCCGCTGTTGTGCCAAATCAGGAATGACAATTGCCACCGTAGCCGCAGTATTTTGTTTTAATATCTGTTTAGCCCAAACTGCCGCAGCGACTATTTCTTGTTGGATATCTTCGCACTCAACAATGCTGACCTCGCCCGCCTGACGGGAGCTTTGAAATAAGTGAAATTGTCCTGCAGCTTTCAGTAGTGCTTTATCGGCAGGGGCAATATCATCAAAACCGACACCAATAATACTGTCCTCTCCCAATAATAACCCATCGCTATACGCTTGCGAGACCCTACGCTTTACTTCCAAAGCTGTGATCCAGCCTCCCGTTAAGCACAGCTGATCAAATTGTTTAATCCATTCCAGCAACAGCGCTGAATCTTCATCACCGGCAAATCGTTGATGTAGTTGTTCAGCGTATAAATCTTGCTGCCAATCAGACAAAACCTTATAGGCGGCAGCGGCTTGTTGAGCTGTTGCAGCTGGACGCAGCAAGGCCGCCCCAACATTCGAGGTGACAACCACTTGCTCCCAAAGTATTTGCTCCTGCGCCTGCGATAGCGGACGCACTGACAAAGCCAGCGGATTTGCAGCCATTAGCAATTGCTGCCAGCATTGGTCGACCCATTGCTGCAACGAATAAACCTGCGGGGCGCGCACAACTTTTAATCCACGGTGATGACAGGCGATATTAAACGCCGTACGGATACGGCTGGCCAGCCGCTGGTTAGGCGTCAATATGAGCTGCCCACTTAATAACTGCTCGAAAATTGGCTCAACATCAAAAAGTGAAATGAGTCTTGGCATGATTTTATTCTTAGGGAAGTATTAGGTTCTTATCAACACCCCAGTAAATGACCGCTGCAATGTAGGATAATTCTAAGCCAAATTGTAACTGTGATAACTGCAAAGTTATAGCGTAAACAACATATTATCTTGGCCCTTAAGACTTAAATAAATAAGAAGTTTTTCTCTAGAACAACCCTATTGCTTACATTTTCGGCTACAATTACCGGCTTTATTATTTGGGTAAGATATGCCCGCGCCAATTACTGTATAAAACGGGATCAACAGAGCATGAGCACTACCGTCGTAGACAATTTAAATGTGGAATCGCAGGAAGTATTGATTACCCCGCAACAACTTAAGGCCGATCTCCCCATGTCAGCCGCGGCAGCCGATAGCATTGCCAACAGTAGAGAAGTCATTCGCAATATTCTGGACGGCACAGATCACCGCTTATTTATCGTTGTTGGCCCCTGCTCTATTCACGACGTTGATGCTGCTTTAGATTATGCCAAGCGCCTACAGGCCCTTGCCGAGGAAGTAAAAGATACACTGTACATTGTCATGCGCGTCTATTTTGAAAAGCCACGCACCACCGTGGGCTGGAAAGGTCTGATTAACGACCCACACCTGAATGACACTTTTAAAATCCACGAAGGTTTACATATCGGCCGTAAATTATTGCTTGATGTCGCTGAAATGGGCCTACCCACTTCCACCGAGGCGCTGGATCCTATTTCACCACAGTACATGCAAGACTGTATCGCCTGGTCGGCAATCGGTGCCCGCACCACTGAATCACAGACCCACCGTGAAATGGCCAGCGGTCTATCCTCTGCCGTCGGCTTTAAGAATGGTACAGATGGTGGCCTGGATGTTGCGATGAATGCCATTCAATCTGCCAGCAAACCCCACCGCTTTTTAGGCATTAACAGCCAGGGTCAGGTTGCTATTATTCATACCAAAGGTAACCCTTACGCGCATGTCGTGCTTCGCGGTGGCTCCAATGGCCCTAACTATGATTCCGTGCATATTGAACTCACCGAACAGGCACTGGCAAAAGCCGGAGCTGCTAACAACATCATGGTTGACTGCTCACACGCTAACTCCAGTAAACAACCGAATCTGCAACCCAAGGTCATGGAGGATGTCAGCAATCAAATTGTCAGCGGCAATAACTCAATAGTTGGCTTGATGATTGAATCCAATATACACGCGGGCAACCAATCTATACCTGATGATTTATCGCAATTACAGTATGGTGTATCAGTAACCGATGGCTGTATCGACTGGGAAACTACATCGGAGTCTATCAAAGCCATGCGCGACAAACTGAAAGAACTACTCCCAGCCAGAAAACGTTAAGCGCATAAAAGCAAAAATGCCGCGCCAGTCGCGGCTTTTTTCACCTTAAAGCTAACCCGTTTTAATGACAGTATGAAAAGGACAGAAACTGCGGGCATAAAAAAACCGTGGCGAGCACGGTTGTTTACTTTTATCCAGTTTTGAATAAAGCATTATCGTAAGAGTTAAAGACAGGCTCTAATTCTTAACAGGCTTGAGATAACCAAACCCAAAGCAGCAATCAAAGTACCAATTTAAAACTCGTGCTAGCACGAAGCGTTAAAACCAACACTTTAAATAATACTTTTATAAAATATTTATAAAAGTATCTAAACAGTACTTATAAAGGTACTACGTTTTCTGCTTGAGGGCCTTTTTGACCCTGAGTTACGGTGAACTGAACTTTCTGGCCTTCAGCCAAAGTTTTGAAACCTGAAGAGCTGATAGCACTAAAGTGTACGAACACATCAGGGCCAGACTCTTGCTCGATAAAACCAAAACCTTTGCTTTCATTGAACCACTTAACGGTGCCAGTAGTTTGATCAGACATATTACAATCCTATTTATTTATTGAAATTGCGCCTTCATCGCTTAAGCGAAGACACTATCGAAATCGATAATATCACACACAATAGCAACAAAATATTGCGATGCGATGTTGGCAAACTAGCTGGGAAATATTGGTGTTACTTATGATAAACAGGACGAAGTACTACCGCGGAACATCGTTTTGATTGAACATAAAAACAAGCCGTATTTACAAGCTATAAAGATTGTAACTGCTTATAACAGCTCGTCAATGATTTTATGGCATTTTTGCAGGAGAATTTTACGTGCAACCTGCACCAAAAACAGGCCTAGATATAGGCCTGTGAGCGATCGGTATGATCAGTCATATCGCGAACCGCAGTTAGCTCAGGGACCTGTTCAAGCAAGGATTTTTCCACCCCGTCACGCAAAGTGGCTTCAACCATTCCGCACCCCTGACAACCGCCACCGAACTTAAGAATAGCGACACTGTCTTTAGTAACCTCAATCAGGGACACTTCTCCGCCATGAGAAGCTAAAGAGGGATTCACTTCATTGTATAAAACATAATTAATGCGATCTTCAATCGGACTATCCGCATTAACTCTGGGTAATTTTGCATTAGGTGCCTTAATGGTGAGCTGACCACCCATTCGATCCTTGGCGTAATCAACAAAAGCATCTTCCAAAAAAGGCACACTGCGCTGCTCAAACCGGGCGTTAAACTTTTCATACTTGACCAGTACGTCTTCAGCTTCGCAATCATCCTCACGGCAGTAAGCAATACAGGTTTCAGCCTTTGGCGTGCCAGGGGCATTCACAAACATGCGAATACCAAGCACATCACCCTCTTGACCTGCCAATAGCTCCGCGAGGTAATCCTGAGCGGATTCCGTTATGGTTAATTTTAACTCTGTGTTTTGCTGTTCAACTGCTTCTGACATTGCTGCGGTAAACCCTTAATGTTGTGGACTGATCCGTCTATTATGACTAAATCTTTACTGGCCAAAAAATTCAACCAGCAATCTATATCAAAATATTTCAATATAGTTTATTATGCGCCAATCTTAATCCCAAGCAGATATACCAAGGAATAATTCCGCTGCCATTATACTGCTTTCGGGACTCTATAGAGAAGCTGTAATTAGTAATATTTACTCTAAACAACATTAATTAAGCCCTTATTTTCTAAGGGCTTTTAACCAAAGTAACGAGACCATGAACGATAGAAAACAGCGCTTAGAAACACTATTCAACGCTCTAGACCAGCGCATTCTAGTATTAGACGGCGCCATGGGTAGTTTGATTCAAAGTTACCAATTGGAAGAAGCCGATTACCGCGGCGAACGATTTTCAGACTATCACATGGACATCAAAGGTAATAATGACCTGCTCAGCCTGACTCAACCGCAGATAATTGAAGAGATTCATACCGCATATTTAGCGGCTGGCGCTGATATTCTGGAAACCAACACCTTTAACGCCACTCAGGTATCGCAAAGTGATTACGATATGCAGTCACTGGCCCGTGAACTGAACGTTGCCGGCGCTCAAGTTGCACGTAAAGCTGCCGATGCGATGACGGCTAAAACCCCCGATCGACCTCGATTTGTTGCAGGCGTCGTCGGTCCGACTAGCCGCACCGCGACATTATCGCCTGACGTGAACGACCCAGGCTTTCGCAACATCACTTTTGATCAACTAGTGCACGATTATTCAGAAGCTACTGAGGGCTTGATTGAAGGTGGCGCGGACATCATCCTGATTGAAACTATTTTTGATACCCTGAATGCTAAAGCTGCGATTTTCGCTGTACAAGGGGTTTTCGAAAAACTGGGCATCACCCTGCCTGTTATGATTTCGGGCACCATTACCGATGCCAGCGGCCGGACCTTATCAGGCCAAACTACCGAGGCTTTCTGGTATTCAGTTGCGCACGCCAAACCTTTATCGATCGGACTCAACTGCGCACTGGGAGCCAAAGAACTACGTCAGTATGTGCAAACGCTGGCGACCATTGCTGACGTCCGCGTCAGCGCGCACCCTAATGCAGGCTTGCCGAATGAATTTGGCGAATATGACGAAACAGCAGAAGAAATGGCTGCGATCGTCGAAGAGTTTGCCGCCAGCGGCTTTCTCAACATTGTCGGCGGTTGCTGTGGCACTACACCTGAACACATACAAGCTATTGCTGATGCTGTAGCCAAGCACCCTCCACGCGCTATTCCCGACATTAAACCCGCTACCAGAATCAGCGGTTTAGAACCTTTTGTCATCGACGAAGACTCACTCTTCGTCAACGTAGGTGAAAGAACCAACATTACCGGGTCAGCAAAATTTAAACGTTTAATCCTGGATGAGGATTATGACACTGCGCTCGAAGTCGCCTTGCAACAGGTAGAAAGCGGCGCACAAATCATTGATATCAACATGGATGAAGGCATGCTGGATTCGCAGGCCGCTATGGTTCGGTTTTTACATTTAATTGCCTCAGAACCAGATATCTGCCGTGTACCCATTATGATCGATTCATCAAAATGGGACATCATAGAAGCGGGCCTCAAATGCATACAAGGCAAAGCCATCGTCAATTCTATTAGCTTGAAAGAAGGCGAAAAAGAATTTATCGAACGAGCTAAACTGTGCCTGCGCTATGGCGCCGCAGTTATTGTGATGGCGTTTGATGAAGATGGCCAGGCTGATACTGAAACGCGTAAGAATGAAATCTGCAAACGCTCCTATGACATTCTGGTTGAGCAAGTGGGCTTCCCGCCACAAGATATTATTTTTGACCCAAACGTTTTTGCTGTGGCAACCGGTATTGATGAGCACAACAACTACGCCGTGGATTTTATTAAAAGCTGTGAATATATTCGCCGCGAACTTCCCCACGCCAAAATTTCTGGCGGTATCAGTAATGTCTCGTTTTCATTCCGTGGTAATAACCCGGTAAGGGAAGCAATTCATGCCGTATTTCTCTACCACGCCATCAAAGCGGGCTTATCGATGGGCATAGTGAATGCTGGACAACTCGCTATTTATGCTGACATCCCCACTGAATTGCGTGACGCGGTGGAAGACGTCATTCTAAACCGCCGCGAAGACAGCACAGAACAATTATTAGAATTGGCGCCCAAATATGCAGAAGCAGGCACCGTTCGCGAGGAAGAAAATCTTGAATGGCGTGATCTCCCGGTTAATAAGCGCCTGGAATACGCACTGGTAAAAGGAATTACCGCGTTTATAGATGAAGATACCGAAGCCGCCAGACAAATAGCCGCCCGCCCGATTGATGTTATCGAAGGGCCATTAATGGATGGCATGAATGTAGTTGGCGATTTATTCGGTGAAGGTAAAATGTTTTTACCGCAAGTTGTTAAAAGTGCACGGGTAATGAAACAATCCGTGGCTTACATCACGCCATTTATCGAAGCCGCAAAGGATGGCAAAGCCAGCAGTAATGGTAAAATCATCATGGCCACCGTAAAAGGTGATGTTCACGATATCGGAAAAAATATAGTGGGCGTTGTCTTGCAGTGCAACAATTTTGAAATTGTTGATCTTGGTGTAATGGTATCCTGTGACAATATTCTCAAAGCTGCCAGAGAAGAAAATGCCGACCTCATCGGTCTCAGCGGTTTAATTACCCCGTCACTTGATGAAATGGTTTATGTCGCAAAAGAAATGCAACGTCAAGGCATGGACCTGCCATTAATGATTGGTGGTGCCACCACATCCAAAGCCCACACTGCGGTAAAAATTGATCCGCAATATCAAAACTCAGGTGCAGTTTACGTAGCGGATGCGTCACGCAGCGTTTCAGTTGCCAGCATGCTCATTAACAAAGATCAACGGACTGCCTTCTTACAGGAGCGCAGTGATGAATACGCAGTTATCCGAGAGCGTAACGCCAACCGGAAGCCCAAAGCCAATAAACTCAGTTACCAGCGAGCAATCGCTAATGCGACCAAAATTGACTGGACTGACTACCAACCACCAACACCTGGTTTTCAGGGCACCAAAGTATTTGATGACTACGACCTGAATTTATTACTGGAGACTATGGATTGGACACCGTTCTTTATTAGCTGGAATTTGGCTGGAAAATATCCAAAGATACTAGACGATGAAAAGGTGGGCGAAGCAGCGCGTAATCTTTTTGACGATGCACAAAAAATGCTAAGGCACTTAATCGATAATAAGTTAATCCAGGCAAAAGCCGTTATTGGTTTCTGGCCAGCAGCACAAGTTAATCATGATGACATTGAACTCTATAGCGATGAGAGTCGCGACACTGTACTGACAACACTTCATCACATTCGCCAACAAACTGAGAAGCCCAACGGCAAAACCAATAGTAGCTTGGCTGATTTTATTGCACCGAAAACCAATGCAACAAAAGATTACATTGGGGGCTTTGTAGTATCTGCAGGGTTTGGCGTCGATGAACTGGCAAAAGAATATCAGGATAAAGGCGATGACTATAATGCCATCATGGTTAAAGCCCTGGCTGACCGCTTAGCGGAATCGTTTGCTGAACACATGCACTTGCGCGTGCGCAAAGAGTTTTGGGCTTATGCTGAAAACGAAGCGCTAAGCAACGAGGAGCTAATCAAGGAACGTTACCATGGTATCCGCCCTGCTCCTGGTTATCCCGCTTGTCCGGACCACACTGAAAAAGCGACATTATTCAAGTTATTAGATGCTGAACAGCAAATTGGCGTAAGCCTCACTGAACACTTTGCAATGACGCCAACAGCAGCGGTAAGCGGATTTTACTATTCGCATGCGGATTCACGCTACTTTGCCACCGGTAAAATTGGTAAGGATCAGGTTGCAAGTTTAGCAGAGCGTAAAGGCATGCCGCAGGCCGAACTCGAACGCTGGCTCTCACCAGTGCTGGATTATGAAGCGTAACAAGGCATAAAAAAACGGCGAAGTAGCTTAACTACTTCGCCGTTTTTTTATGCCTGACTTTTAGCTAGCTTGGCATACCGCTCAGCCAATATGTGACAGTAACAACCACCAGGGCAATAATGGCTGTAGCGGCAATAGCATCGTTGATGCCATCATTTAGATTCGATTGTTGCTCAGACATACTAGATTCCTCATTTCATCTGGATAAGATATTTTCTATGGGAACTAACGGAGTCAGTTCCAGCGCCATTTTTGCTGGCGGCATTATAGCAGCATAGCAACAAATCAAAAGCAGCAAACAACAAAACAGCGACTCTCTATATCGGTAAAGAGAATAAGCATTATTAGGATAAACCGTTAGATTATAGATAGTTAGCTCGCCCAGCGGAGACTTTTTTAGTATCATTGCGCGTCATTTTCAACAGCATCAGCGATTACCATGTATATATACAATGAATACGACCAGCGTATGGTCGATGAACGGGTTCAGCAGTACCGCGATCAAACCGAGCGATATTTAGCCGGTGACATCACCGATGAGCAATTCCTGCCTCTGCGACTCCAAAACGGACTCTATGTGCAGCGGCTCGCGCCGATGTTACGTATCGCTATTCCTTACGGTACTTTCAATAGCACCCAAATGCGTAAATTCGCCGAGATTAGCCGAAATTTCGATAAAGGCTATGGTCATTTCTCTACTCGCCAAAATCTGCAGCTAAACTGGCCTCAATTAGAAGAAGTACCTGAGATACTGGCGGAACTTGCCACGGTACAGATGCACGCCATTCAAACCAGCGGTAACTGTATACGTAACACTACCACTGACCAATTTGCCGGCGCTGCCGCGGATGAAATAGAAGATCCCCGCCCCTATTGCGAAATCATTCGCCAGTGGTCAACTTTCCACCCTGAATTCGCTTTCTTACCACGTAAATTTAAAATTGCAGTCTGTGCATCAGCCGCCGATCGGGCAGCCATTCACATGCACGATATTGGTGTAGAAGTGGTGCACAATGCCGCTGGCGAAACTGGATTCAAAATTCTAGTCGGTGGCGGTTTGGGCCGTACCCCAGTGATTGGTACCGAGATTATCGACTTTTTACCCAAGCAGCACCTGATCACTTACCTCGACGCAATATTACGCGTATACAACCAGCAAGGGCGCCGCGATAACAAATATAAAGCAAGAATCAAAATCCTGGTTCGGGCAATGGGCATAGAGGCCTTTCGTGAAGCCGTAGAGCAGGAATGGGCTGTACTCAAAGATGGGCCATCTACATTGACTGACGAAGAGTTCAGCTATGCCCAATCGTTCTTCCATTCACCGGATTACGCCGAGATAGATGAAGCAGCAGCCAACCAGGCACTGCAAAAGCAAGCTGAACAAAACCCTATCTTCGGTAACTGGTTAAAGCGCAATACCACCGAACACCAAGCACCCGGTTATAGCATTGCGACCTTATCACTTAAGTCTACCGGCTATGCCCCAGGCGACGTTTCCGATGCCCAAATGGAAGCCATTGCCGATATGGCCGATCAATTTTCATTTGGTGAAATCCGAGCCAGCCACCAGCAGAATTTAATTCTGGCACATGTACGCAAAGATCAATTATTTGCCTTATGGCAACAGGCTCAAGCTAATGGCTTGGCCACAGCCAATATTAACTATCTTACCGATATGATTTGCTGCCCTGGCGGTGATTTCTGTGCATTGGCTAACGCCAAATCCATTCCAATAGCAGAAGCCATACAACGCAAGTTTGATGACCAGGATTACCTTTACGATCTCGGCGAAATCGATCTGAATATTTCTGGCTGCATGAATGCCTGTGGTCACCACCATATTGGTCACATAGGTATTTTAGGTGTGGATAAAAAAGGCCAGGAGTTCTATCAGATTTGTTTAGGTGGCAGCCAGGATCGTGACGCCTCAATTGCCAAGATTCTTGGCCCGTCTTTTTCACAAGAAGATGTTCCGAACGTCATAGAAACGATTCTTAACCTCTATGTAGAGCAACGGACCGAAGAAGAAACCTTTCTCGATACCTACCGCCGTATCGGCCTTGACCCATTTAAGGAGAAAGTTTATGCCAAATAAAATCATTAAAGACGGCGCTGTTATTGATGACCAGTGGCAATTACTTGCTGCAGATGCCACAGAGATTCCAGCTGGTGCTGTTATTATTCCGCTAGCGCTGTGGAACACCCATAAAGACCAACTTGCTGGCCGCGAACAACTGGGGATCTGGTTAGACAGTGATGAATCCCCCAAACTTATCGCCAGCAGTCTCGAGCAGTTTCAGTTGATCGCGATTAACTTCCCTGCTTTCGCTGATGGTCGTGGTTTTTCCTATGGTCGAGAACTTCGCGAAACACACCACTACTGCGGTGAACTAAGAGCAATTGGTGGTATTATTCGCGATCAGCTGTACTTTTTAAAACGCTGTGGCTTTAACAGTTTCGCTGTAAGCAATACGGATTTGGATGCAGCGCTAAGTAGCTTTACAGACTTTTCCAACAGCTATCAAGCTGCAATCGACCAACCCGAACCACTATTTCGAAGACGCTAATACATTAAAGGCCACTTGATAGTGGCCTTTTTTTTGCTTTAACGTAAACTGATTGCCAACACACTTTTGTACTTAAAACCCTATGGATACCAGCAGCATTACATTTGCTTTTTTCCTGATCTTTTCCGGTGCTGCCGTATTAGCCTCGGTAGCACTCTATACCCGCCAACCTATGCTCATTGCTTATATTATTTTAGGCGCCCTAATTGGCCCTTATGGGCTAGCCTACGTTACCGATTTGCAACTGTTATCCGACATTGCTCAATTCGGTATTATCTTCTTACTGTTCTTGCTAGGGCTAGACATGCAGCCGCAAGCATTACTCAGCACCCTTAAAAAAGCTTCCTGGGTTGCCATTATTAGTTCTGTTGTGTTTGCAGCAATTGGTTATGCCGTCGCCTGGCTGTTTGGCTTTATTCATGCTGAAGCGATGGTAATTGGTGCGGCAATGATGTTTTCCAGCACCATTATAGGGATCAAATTATTACCCACTACCGTACTGCATCATCGGCATATGGGTGAAATGATGATTGGCCTGTTATTAATTCAGGATGTAATCGCTATTTTTGTACTGCTTATTTTATTAAGCGGCGATGTAGGTGAGTTCGATTTAATGATCCTGGGCAAAACCATTATTGCGCTGCCTTTGTTTATCGCTTTTGCTGTGCTATTTGTAAAATATATATTACTTAATCTCATTCAAAAATTTGATCGTTTTCATGAATATATATTTCTGCTGGCAATTGGCTGGTGCCTCGGCTTGGCTGAGGCGGCACATGCAGTTGGCTTATCGGCCGAGATTGGCGCATTTATCGCTGGCATATCTTTAGCTACCAGCCCCATATCACAATATATTGCGGTCAATTTAAAACCTTTACGGGACTTCTTTTTAGTATTATTTTTCTTTTCACTGGGCGCGCGTTTTGATTTGACTTTATTAGCAGATATATTAGTGCCTGCAGCGGTGCTGGCAGTATTAATTCTACTCATTAAACCCATCACGTATTACGGCTTGCTGCGCAATGTAAGTGAAAGAAAACTATTGGCCTGGGATATAGGCTTCCGGCTAGGCCAAATTAGCGAGTTTTCACTGTTGATCGCCTATGTAGCGGCTGGCACTTCACTGATTGGCACAGAAGCCTCGCACTTGATTCAAGCCACTGCGATCATTACTTTTATCATTTCATCTTATATTGTTATTTTTAATTGCATGACCCCCATTGCAGTCTCGGATAAATTGCGCAGGGATTGATACCTAAAACGATAAATATAAGCAATAAAAAAACCCAGCTATTAGCTGGGTTTTTTTATTGAGGAAGCGCGTAATTATAACGCGTTTTCTAACTCAGGTACGGCATCAAACAAGTCAGCCACCAAGCCATAATCGGCAACCTGGAAGATTGGAGCATCTTCGTCCTTATTGATTGCAACTATAACTTTAGAGTCTTTCATACCCGCCAAGTGCTGGATAGCTCCTGAAATACCTACAGCGATATACAAGTCTGGAGCAACGATCTTACCGGTCTGACCTACTTGCATATCGTTAGGTACAAATCCAGCGTCAACTGCAGCACGTGATGCACCAACAGCGGCACCCAATTTATCGGCAACGCGCTCCAGCATGGCAAAGTTTTCACCATTCTGCATACCGCGACCACCAGAGATGATGACTCCAGCAGAGGTCAGCTCAGGGCGATCACTAACAGCAACTTCTTCTCCAACGAAAGATGAAAGCGCTGCATCGTGCGCACTAGCAACCGTTTCTACTGCAGCAGAACCACCTTCAGCAGCGACCGCATCAAAGGCAGTAGTACGTACAGTGATAACTTTGATGGCATCAGCAGTCTGTACAGTTTCAATAACGTTACCTGCGTAAATAGGACGCTTAAACGTATCAGCACTTTCAACTGCAATAATTTCAGAAATTTGAGCAACGTCCAGCAAAGCAGCCGCACGAGGCAAAATATTTTTACCCGTCGTGGTCGCCGCAGCCAAAATATGACTGTAATCTTTACCCAGCTCAGCAACTAACAAACTGACATTTTCAGCCAGTTGATTAGCATAAGCAGCGTTATCAGCTACCAGCACTTTACTGACCCCGGCAATCGCTGCAGCAGCAGTTCCAGCAGCGGCACAATCACTACCAGCAACCAGCACAACCACATCACCACCAATAGCATTGGCGCAAGCAACCGTGCTTAAAGTAGCCCCTTTAATCGAGACATTATCGTGTTCAGCAAGAATTAAAATACTCATTAGATCACCTTCGCCTCATTTTTCAGTTTTTCGACCAATTCAGCTACTGACGCGACTTTAATACCAGCAGCGCGCTCAGCAGGTGGCTCAACTTTTACTGACTTAATCCGGGGAGCGGCATCAACACCTAACTCTTCAGGGGTCATCACATCCAATGGCTTTTTCTTAGCCTTCATAATATTCGGCAAAGACGCATAACGCGGCTCGTTCAAACGTAAATCAGTAGTGACTACAGCTGGTAACGTTAATGCCACCGTTTGTAAGCCGCCATCAATCTCACGAGTAACGTTAACCTTACCGTCAGCAACGACTACTTCCGAAGCAAATGTACCCTGAGGGAAGCCAGCCAAAGCAGCCAACATTTGACCAGTCTGATTGTTATCACCATCGATAGATTGCTTACCCAGAATGATTAATTCTGGCTGCTCTTTATCGACAATTGCCTTCAACAATTTGGCCACAGCCAATGGCTGTAACTCAGCATCAGTTTCTACCTGAATACCGCGATCGGCACCCAGTGCCAAAGCCGTACGAATTTGTTCCTGACAGGATTTAGTGCCCATAGAAACTGCAATAATTTCAGTCGCTATGCCCGCTTCTTTCAAGCGAACCGCCTCTTCAACTGCAATTTCACAGAATGGGTTAATCGCCATTTTGACGTTATTGAGGTCAGCACCCGAGCCATCAGACTTAGGGCGAACCTTTACGTTGGCATCAGCTACACGCTTAACAGCAACAAGAACCTTCATAAGATTCTCCGTTTCAAGTTCAGTGGATTTGGCTAACAGAAGCAAGGTTCATAGATAAAAGACCTATCATTAGAACAAACCTCCGCTCTTAGCCTGCGAAAAAACGCGCGTATGTTGACGCTAATCCGAAGTAAGGTCAATACCTTTTTATGTCATCGCAGCTAACATAAAAAGCCATTTTTAGCGGCTTTGAGCAGCATTTTTAGCGAATTTGAAATGCATCAGTAAAATCCTCAATTTTTACTCGCCAACTTCCTATGAGGTTGGCCATTTTGTTAATGAACTTATATACTTGCGGCCTTTCGCGCCCAGCATAAATACAAACTATCGCTGGCGTCATTGTATTCACTAAAATGAGGAATGAATTGTGGAACGTGAATCTATGGAGTTCGACGTCGTTATCGTCGGTGCTGGCCCTGCTGGACTATCAACGGCATGCCGAATTCGACAGCTCAGTGAAGACATCACCGTCTGTGTGGTAGAAAAAGGCGCCGAAGTGGGTGCTCATATTCTTTCAGGGGCGGTTATGGATCCCAAGGCCATGGCCGAGTTATTTCCCGACTGGAAAGAGCGAGGTGCGCCTTTAAACGTCCCTGTATCCAAAGACCAAGTCATGTTGATGCAAAATCAATCCAGCGCTATTAGTGTGCCATTGATGTTTGCCCCTGGCTTCCACAACGATGGCAACTATGTCGTTAGCCTGGCGAATATCTGCCGCTGGCTCGCCGAACAAGCAGAATCGATGGGTGTTGAAATCTATCCGGGGTTTGCCGCCGCCGAAGTGCTCTATCATGAAGACGGCAGCGTTAAAGGTATCGCCACCGGTGATATGGGCGTATCCGCAGATGGCAGCCATAAAGATGCCTATATGCAGGGTATGGAATTGCACGCCAAGTATACGGTATTTGCCGAAGGCTGCAGAGGCCATCTTGGTAAGCAGCTGATTGAAAAGTTTAAACTGGACGAAGGCTGTGACCCACAACACTATGGCATTGGCTTTAAGGAGATATGGGAGATTGACCCGGCCAAACACAGCGAAGGCTTAGTGATCCATACCACCGGCTGGCCCGCCTCTAAAGGCACTGCCTCTGGCAGTTATCTATATCATTCCGACAACAATCAAATTGCTATTGGCTATGTAGTACCCTTAAGCTATGACAATCCGCACGTCTCTCCTTTTGATGAATTCCAGCAATGGAAACATCATGAAAAAATCAAACATTACCTCGAAGGCGGTACCCGTATTGCCTACGGCGCCAGAGCATTGATAAAAGGTGGTCCTCAATCACGGCCCAAAATGAGCTTCCCAGGCGGCCTGTTGATCGGGGATGATGCCGGGACACTTAATTTCGCCAGAATCAAAGGCAGCCACACGGCAATGAAATCCGGGATTATAGCTGGTGATACTTTACATGCTGCGCTAACTGCTGATGCCACAGCTACTACCCGCGATCTGGTTGATTACGCGCAACGCTTTAAAGCTTCATGGTTGCATGAAGAACTACAAAAATGGCGCAACTTCGGCCCGTTGCTGCACAAGTTTGGCGGTATGATCGGCGCGGCATTGGCATTTATTGATCAAGGTATTCTGCAAGGTAAATTACCGATTACGTTGCGTGACACAAAACCAGATCATGAGTGCTTAAAACCCGCAGCCCAGATGCCGAAGATCTCATATCCTAAGCCTGATGGCGTGATAAGCTTTGATAAACTTTCTTCAGTATTTTTATCCAATACCAATCATGAAGAAGATCAGCCATGTCACTTAACGCTAAAAGATGCGGATATTCCATTGCAGCACAATTTGCCTATGTACGACGAACCCGCGCAGCGCTATTGTCCTGCTGGCGTTTATGAAATTGTCGAAGAGAGCAATGGCGATAAGCGCTTTCAGATTAATGGTCAAAACTGTGTCCACTGTAAAACCTGTGACATCAAAGACCCTAGTCAGAATATCGTTTGGGTAACCCCTGAGGGCTTGGGCGGCCCCAATTACCCAAACATGTAATAGCTAAAAAAATAATGGGCGGTTTAACCGCCCATTATTTTATCTGTAACGTTTAATGTCTATAGGCACTGGTGCTAGTTACCCTCTAACTGAAACCAATGACAACCGCTTAACAACCCATGCCCTCCCTCTCGCTCAGTGGCACAATCAACCATACGGTAAAATACAGCCCGACTTACTCTGGCTGTTAGTCCATTGTCTAGCGTAACCACCGGGAATGGCTCGTTCGACGTTTCAGCTGTGGTGACCTGCAATAAATAGTGTTCACCCAACATATATTTTTCGCCGACATTAGACGTAACAACAACACGTTGGTTAGACAAACCCTTATCTAATACATCCATGTCAATTATCAATAAAGCTGTTTGCTCGACCTGAATCCGCCACTTTTCTAGTGGCGTTACTAAATAGTATTCTCCATCCCCTTCACGACGCAAAATGGTAGAAAACAACTTAACCAGCGGCAAACGCTCTATTTTTCCACCTAAATGAAACCAATCGCCGTTGGCCGCTATCCGGATATCAATATCGCCACTGAGCTCCGGGTGCCATAGATGCAGCGGTGGTTTGTCCGGCTGGTCATGCAAGGCAATTTCAATAGCGCTCAAGCTTGTCGAGGAACCAGCCATTAGCGTGCAACCCCTGCTAGATCCTGTGCAATTTTTGTAACAGGCTTTGCCAGCAAGTCCTGCATATCATCACCCAGTAACAACACCCATGAACTCTTTGCCGTAAGTGTAATTTTATCAAGCGTGTTGCCATTCACAACATCCAGTAGGGTCATCGTTAAATGCAGTTTATTGTAAGCGCTATCGGACTGGGCTTGATCATCTTCGACTATAGACTGGCTATCCACTATTTCCAAATATACAAGAAAATGGCTGCCCTTATTTACAGCTAAAGTTCTAGCGGCGGCCAGAGACTCTTTAACATAGCCACCGCTAACACTGGCAAAGTATGGGGACATATTCTGTGCAACAACATTACTTAGCGCCACGGCATCAACCGTATCAATTTTATCACTGACTATCAGGAAGCTTGCACTTGGCTCTAGCCGACGAGTATTCCAGCGACTAATACTAAAGCTGTTAATAACACCAAGACTGCCAGCCATTTGACTGGTTTCACTTTTTACAAAATCAGGCTGACAAGCAGATAGGAACATCGTTGACAAAACGGTCAGCAGCACACTCAAATGTTTAAATTTCATCTCAAGTGACCCTTTAGTAAACACTGTTAACAAACAATATAGCAGAAACAAAAAAGGATTCCTCTGGAATCCTTTAAACACTTACGCAATACTCTATCAGCCTAGCCAATCAAACGAACATTCACCACACCTGTAATCTCACGCATTTTTTGAATAACGCTTTCAGGTGGTGCTGACTCAAGATCGATAAGGTTATAAGCAACTTCATCACGGCTTTTGTTTAACATGTCGATAACATTGATATTTTCGTCAGCCAAAATTGATAGAATATGACCCAAAATCTTCGGCACATTCCGATTACTGATAGATAAGCGCACACTTTTACAACCGGGAGTACGATCAAGCTGTAATGGGGGAAATTGACTGAGTTTTTAATATTACCGTGTTCTAAAAAATCTTTTAGCTGGGTCGCCGCCATAACAGCACAATTTTCTTCGGCCTCATCAGTACTAGCTCCGATATGAGGCATTAATACCGCACCGGCTACTCCGATCAGGTTGGGAGTTGGAAAATCAGCAATATACTTAGCTAACTGATTTGACTCCAAGGCGTTAACCACTGCTGTAGTATCTACAATTTCTTCACGGGCGAAGTTCAACAGGACGGCCCCAGGTTTTAAGTGAGATAACAGCTCACTGTTAACCAAATTGCGGGTTGAATCCAGCACTGGCAAATGCAAAGTAATAAAGTCTGAACGAGAAACCAGCGAAGTAATATTATCGACCTTTTGTACCTCGCTCGATAAACGCCAAGCAGCATCTACAGAAAGTGCCGGGTCATAGCCCGCCACATTCATGCCCAATCCAAGTGCAGTATCAGCAACCATGGAACCAATTGCTCCCAAGCCGATAACACCCAGAGTTTTACCAGCCAACTCATTGCCTTTAAAACGTTTCTTTTCTTTTTCCAGCAACTGACTCATTTCGGCAGCATCAGTCATTTCGTTAAGCGTATTGACATAACTAATGCCTTCAAGGATACCACGTGAACCCAAGGTCAACGCTGAGACAATCAACTCCTTTACCGCATTAGCGTTAGCGCCAGGAGTATTAAAAACAGGAATACCGCGCTCCGTACAATGTGTAACCGGTATGTTATTAACGCCAGCACCCGCTCTAGCGATCGCTAAAATTGATGCGGAAATATCTTCAGGTTTCAGCTTATGGCTACGAACTAAAATCGCATCGGGCTTAGTAAACTCACTAGCAATTTCATAATTATCACGGGGCAGCTTATCCAGGCCCTTTACTGAAATCTGATTTAACGTTAAAACTTTATACACAAAGAACTCCTAAAACAAAGTAACTGGATTATTGTTAATGACTACTTAAAACTCACCCAAACAACTAGACTCAAACCAATCACAAAATATCTATTTCGGCACTTTTACGCAGTGAGCTGACCATATTACTAATACTTGAGCCGACCAAATTACGCTGCAGTTCGTTTTTTAATCCAGCCTGTTCTGCTGCAGAAAGCATTTGCAAATCTCCATCTTTAACTTTTTCCAGCTGCACCACTACTACATCACCATTAGCCAAGCTAACGGTTTTATGGCTAAATTCATCATCGTTAGCTAAGGGCATCGTAAAAACTGCTGCTAATATTTCACGGTTCACTTTAGACGAGCTACGACGAAGACCTTGCTGCACTTGCCATTCATAACCCATCTCTTGGGCTAATACATCCATCGCCTGACCTGTTTCGAGCTTCGCGATCAGTTGAGCAGCCTGAGCCTCTGATAATTCAATCGCTTGTTGCATTGCTAATTGTGAAACGATTTCATCTTTAACTTCAGCCAAGGCTTTAACTTTAGGAGGCTGACTCTCAGTAACATTTACCACGATAAAATGATCAGCTGCCAGTTCAATCACCGGGCTATTATTACCTTCCTTTAGCACATCATCACTGAATGCTGCAGCTAACACTTGTCGACCAGCCAAACTACCTGTCGCAGTACGACGACTAAACAAATCAGACTTGGAAAGTGTTAAGCCTAATTCTTTTGCTGGCGAAGCCAAACCCTCGGAATTAAAAACTATATCTCTTAAGTCTTCTACAGCGGTGACAAATTCTTTTTCAGCTGCCGCTAACTGTAAGCGTTGGGTTAATACCGGTTTAAGCTCATCGATTGACGGTTGCTCACCTTGATTAATTTCAGTCGCTTTTATTAAGTGATAACCAGAGTCGGTTTTAATAATATCTGAAACTTGATTCAAACCGAGATCGAATAAAGCATCTTCAAACTCCGAAGGGAAAGTTTCACCGGCGGTGTAGCCCAAGTCACCGCCACTTTCGGCAGAGCCTATGTCATCTGAAAAAGCTTTCGCCAGCTCGGCGAACTCTTCACCAGCAGATAACTTTGCTGCTACGTCTTCGATCCGCTTTAAAGCGGAGGCGTCATCACGATCATCGGTAATTTCCACCAAAATATGCGAAGCACGTCGCTCTTCACTCGCCTGAAATGCAGCCAACTCTAGCGCGTAAGCCTCATCCAGATCTTCAGGCGAAACGGGCTTGAAAAAATCCTGTTGTTTAACCTCAATATAATCGAGTTTAACCATGGCTTCAGACATAAAACTATCGAGGTTATCATCGTAATATTGCTGTACGTCCTCATCCGTTACATTGACCTGAGCTGCGACTTTATCTTTTGGCAGTGTCAAATAACGGAAACTGCGTGTCTCAGCGACAATATGAGCGACCGCTTCCATTTCTTTCGCAGTAACAAAATCAGAACCGGCAACCCCCGCATTCATTTGGCTGGTCAACATCTCGTCAGCCATCAACCGCTTGAAGTAGGCCGTGGTATAGCCATTGCTACGCAGCACGTTCTCGTACATCTGCGGAGAAAATTGTCCGTCCAGTTGAAACTGCTGCATATTGATAATATTTTGATCAACCGCCACCGCTGATACGCCAATATCTTCAGCTTTAGCAATCTGTAATAACAACCGTTGTTGAATCAAGCGCTCCAGAGCCGGGGCGCGTAAACGCGCTTCATCCAGCAGCTCTGGTTCAACCTGCTCACCCATTAAATTGAGTAATCTACGACGCTCTACATTAACTGCCTGCTGAAGCTCTGCTGCGGTAATATCCTCACCATTGACGGTAGCAACTTTAGCGGGCCCTCCACCGCCAACAAGGCTATCAATACCAAACAAGGCAAAAGGAATAATAATCAGACCAATAATAAACTTGGCAATGAGGCCTTGGGTATTATCACGTATGTTTTGCAGCATCGGGGCTCCCGGCGGATATAATCCTTAACAAAAAAAACGCATCAAATTGATGCGCCTTTTAGATAACTTGAAATCTTTACATATTATTGTTGTTTTACCAGCCCTGCAGGCAATGCAGAGCTAACAAAATACAATTAGTTAACAGCGTCTTTTAACGCCTTACCGGCTTTAAAACCAGGTACTTTAGCCGCTTTAATTTGAATTTCAGCGCCAGTTTGTGGATTACGGCCAGTACGTGCAGCGCGATCTTTAACTGAAAAAGTACCAAAACCCACTAAAACCACTTGATCATTTTCCTTTAAAGCACCGGTAATAGAGTCAACCATGGCATCTAAAGCACGTCCGGCAGCAGCTTTTGGTAAGTCAGCAGAAGCTGCAATAGCTTCGATCAATTCAGATTTATTCACACTTATCCCCTTAGAAAATTACTGATGGTGCTAACCGAGGTCTGATTAGGCACCGTTGAATTTATTCGCCCTATTTATTATCACTAACAATTTGGCACCGCTTAAAGCAGGACGCAATTTATACCAATTGCGTCCATAGCGGTCAAGCTGAAAGCCTTATTTAATGGGCACTTATGCGAGATTTACCACTCTTTTTAGGTTTTTCTTTTATTGCTGGCGAATTGTCATCCGACTTGCTCAGAAACTCATCATCACTAATCGGTTTTGGCATCGCCTCCAAAGCAATCTCCAGAACTTCATCGATCCACTTAACCGGCTTAATATCCAGATCTGCCTTAATATTATCAGGAATTTCTTTTAGATCACGACTGTTCTCATCAGGGATAATAACGGTTTTGATACCACCGCGATGGGCCGCTAATAACTTTTCCTTGAGCCCCCCTATCGGCAACACTTGTCCACGAAGTGTAATCTCACCTGTCATCGCCACATCTGACTTAACCGGTATGCCCGTTAACACGGAGACCAAGGCAGTACACATGCCAATACCCGCACTTGGACCATCTTTGGGGGTAGCACCTTCAGGCACATGTATATGCAAATCATGCTCATCAAAGTATTTAGCCTTTATACCCAATAACTGTGAACGACTGCGAACAACAGTGGTAGCGGCCTGAATTGACTCCAGCATCACATCGCCCAATGACCCTGTTTTAACTTGTAGGCCTTTACCTGCAACGGAGACGGCCTCAATAGTTAACAGCTCTCCACCGACCTGAGTCCATGCCAAACCGGTCACCTGACCAATTTGGTTCTTTTCCTCAGCCTTACCGTAGTTAAATTTACGCACACCACTATAATGCTCCAGTAATTCCGGCGTAATAGTGATCGGAGACTCTTTTTCCTTGAGAGAAAACTCTTTAACCACCTTACGGCACAACTTGGCGACTTCACGCTCCAGGTTACGCACGCCGGCCTCTCGGGTGTAGTAGCGTACCAAGTCACGAATCGCGTCTTCGGTAATATCTAACTCAGACTCTTTCAAGCCACTATTCTTCATCGCTTTAGGTCTTAAGTAGCGGGTAGCGATATTAACTTTTTCATCCTCGGTGTAACCGGGAATACGAATAACTTCCATTCGATCCAGTAGCGGTGCCGGAATATTCATCGAGTTGGAGGTACAAATAAACATTACATCGGATAAATCGTAATCAACCTCAAGATAGTGATCATTGAAATTGTTATTTTGCTCTGGATCCAGAACTTCCAATAATGCCGATGCAGGATCGCCACGGTGATCCATGCCCATCTTGTCAATCTCATCTAATAAAAACAGTGGGTTTTTTACACCGACCTTGGCCAATTTCTGAACAATTTTGCCTGGCATAGAGCCAATATAGGTACGACGATGACCACGAATTTCGGCCTCATCTCTCACCCCACCCAAAGCCATACGGATAAATTCACGATTAGTAGAGCGTGCGATCGACTCCCCTAATGAGGTTTTACCCACCCCAGGAGGGCCGACTAGACATAGAACCGGACCTTTAATTTTGCGGACCCGTTTTTGTACCGCCAAGTATTCAAGGATACGCTCTTTGACTTCTTTCAAGCCGAAGTGATCAGCTTCTAAAATTTGCTCAGCACGCTTTAAGTCATGCTTGACCTTGGAACGTTTTTTCCAGGGTACAGTCACCATCCAGTCTATGTAGCTGCGTACCACCGAAGCTTCTGCTGACATAGGCGACATCATTTTTAATTTATGCAATTCAGCATTGGCTTTTTCAGTCGCTTCCTTACTCATGCCACTTTCCTGAATTTTACTAGCAAGGGCTTCAAGCTCATTCGGCGCCTCGTCCATATCACCCAATTCTTTTTGGATGGCCTTCATTTGTTCGTTCAGATAATACTCGCGCTGACTTTTTTCCATCTGTTTTTTAACGCGACCACGGATGCGCTTTTCAACCTGAAACAAGTCAATTTCTGCCTCCATCAAGCCCATCAAATGCTCAATGCGTTCATGGACATCAGCTACTTCCAGAATGGCCTGCTTTTGCTCAAGCTCCAATGACATATGAGCGGCTATGGTATCTGCCAACCGACCCGGCTCATCGATACCTGATAGCGAATTCAATACTTCAGAAGGGACTTTCTTACTCAAATTGACGTATTTATCAAACTGCGTCATGGTCGATTGAACCAGTGCCTCACCCTCTGTTGCAGCTAACGGCTCCGGCTCGTCCTTAACGGTAATTGCAGAGTAGAAGGTATCCGTTTCGACGACATCTTCGACCTTAGCGCGATAACCGCCTTCAACCAGTACTTTCACCGTGCCATCAGGCAGTTTCAATAATTGCAGCACGGTAGACACCGTACCAACCCGGTAAATATCATCTTTACCCGGATCATCTATAGAGGCGTTCTTCTGCGCCACCAGCAAAATTTGCTTATCGTTAGCCATCGCCTCTTCCAGCGCATCAATAGAGCGCTCGCGGCCGACGAATAATGGAATGACCATATGTGGATAAACCACTACATCACGCAATGGCAATAGTGGTAATTCGATGGTTTTCAGGTTGTCACCCATATAGCTCACCTTGAGGGTCTGTCGGCCAAATGTAGCACCGGAAATTCAATACATTGATTAATAATAGGCGCATATAGCGATTAAGCCAAAACCTATAATCTCTGAATAAAGAAATTGGGGCAATAACTAAAGATTACAAGGTTGCTCGTTAATATTTTATAACGTTATAAATAATGATCATTATTTATACACACCTGCTTAAATGAGCTCAAAGCCTCATTAAACCATCAACCATTCCAATATTTTGCACGAAGGCCATAAATAAAAAAAGCCGGGAATGAATTCCCGGCTTTAGACTTGCTATCAATACCCTATTACTTAGAAGTTATAAGTACCGCCTAATGTTCGCGCTTAACAGGAGTCATGTTCGAAATGCTCCATGCGACCAATAGAGAAAATTAGCCGAAATAAAATGACTTCTTGGTCAATATAACCAGGCAAAAAAACAAAAAACCCCAGCAAAATACCGGGGTTTATAGCTAGCGAACACAGGCAGGCGTTTTGAATCCAGTTACTCTTCCGGCCTGGCTGACTTCAACGGCTCATCAACGTGTTCAGGTGTCTTATAGACCAGCAAAGGCTCTGAATCACCATTAATAACAGATGCATCGATAACCACTTTGGAAACGGTATCTTCTGATGGGATTTTATACATTGTCTCAAGCAGCACCGATTCTAATATCGAACGCAAACCACGTGCGCCGGTCTTACGCACCATTGCCTTTTCAGCAATAGCCCTAACACCATCCTCACGGAAATCAACCTCCACTGACTCCATCTCAAACAATTTAGCATACTGTTTGGTCAAAGAATTCTTGGGCTCAGTCAAAATACTCACAAGCGCATCGATATCCAATTCCTCAAGCGTTGCAATAATGGGCAAACGACCTACAAACTCAGGAATTAAACCGTAACGAACCAAATCCTCTGGCTCTACAACGGCCAGCACTTCACCTACATTTTTAGAATCATCTTTACTTTTTACTTCAGCACTAAACCCTATCCCGCCTTTTTCTGAACGGTCACGGATAACCTTATCAAGGCCAGCGAACGCACCACCACAAATAAACAGAATATTGGCAGTATCTACTTGAAGGAACTCCTGCTGTGGATGCTTACGCCCACCCTGAGGCGGCACTGAGGCAACAGTCCCCTCGATTAATTTCAACAGTGCTTGCTGAACACCTTCACCGGAAACATCACGAGTGATAGAGGGGTTATCAGATTTACGGGATATTTTGTCAATTTCATCGATATAAACAATGCCGTTCTGGGCTTTCTCCACATCGTAATCACATTTTTGCAACAGCTTTTGGATAATATTTTCAACATCCTCACCCACATAGCCTGCTTCAGTTAAAGTGGTGGCATCAGCAATGGTAAAAGGGACGTCCAATAAACGAGCAAGGGTTTCTGCAAGTAACGTTTTACCGCTACCCGTTGGGCCTACCAGCAATATATTACTCTTACCCAACTCAACTTGATCCTTCTTCGGATCACCGTAACGTAAACGCTTATAATGGTTATATACCGCAACGGCCAACACTTTCTTAGCGCGCTGCTGACCAATAACATACTCGTCAAGGATCTCTTTGATCTCTACTGGTGTTGGTAGCTTATCCTGGCCGCCCTCACCTGAGGATTCCTGAACTTCTTCACGAATAATATCGTTACAAAGATCGACACATTCATCACAAATAAAGACTGATGGACCGGCAATTAACTTCCGAACTTCATGCTGACTCTTTCCGCAAAAGGAACAGTACAACAGCTTGCCGCCATCATCACCGCTGTCTTTAGTATTATTACTCATTGAACGCTCTACCCCGTCTCACTCTCAATCTTCACATTCTTACTGCTAAAGATGCTGCCTTTTAGCTGATATTGCAAGCCCCTATAGCTATATTCGGCCACCATGGTGAATAATTAAGGAGGATTAATCTTTACTTAACTTACGGTTGGACAATACTTCATCAACCAGGCCATATTCCTTGGATGTTTCTGCGTTCATGAAGTTATCCCGCTCAGTATCACGGGCGATGGTCTCATAGTCTTTACCGGTATGCTCAGCCATCAAGTGATTTAAACGCTCCCGGATAATCAAGATTTCACGCGCTTGAATATCGATATCAGTTGCCTGACCCTGAGCACCGCCGCTAGGCTGATGGATCATGGTTCGCGCATTAGGCAGCATAAAGCGCTTGCCCTTGGCGCCACCAGACAAAAGGAAGGCACCCATGCTAGCAGCTTGACCAATACACATAGTACTGACATCCGGCTTGATGAACTGCATAGTGTCATAAATCGATAGGCCAGCTGTGACGGACCCACCCGGGAGTTGATATACAGGTGAATATCTTTATCAGGATTCTCGGATTCAAGGAATAACATCTGCGCGACGATAAGGTTCGCCATATGATCTTCCACTTGCCCAACCATGAAGATTACCCGCTCTTTTAATAGACGTGAGTAAATATCATAGGAACGCTCACCCTTGGCAGTTTGCTCAACCACCATAGGCACCAAACCTAAATTAGTAACTTCTTGCTGATTGATGCTATTAGGATCAAATCTGGACATAGTGTATTCGCTCTCGGGTGTTATCGTGTATTTATTAAGCGCTTAAACAAACAAGCGGCTATCTACGCTGCCGTGTTAGGCAACATAGTATAGCCGCTTGTGTTAAATTGTAGAGTATTCAGAACAATTAGGCCTCTTCTGCTGATGCCTCAGGAGCCATAACTTCGTCGTAGCTGCATTTCTTTTCAGTAACTTTTGCTATCGATAAAAGCTTTTCGACTACAGAATCCTCTAACACCATTGCCTGAATTTCCTGCAACTGCTGCTGGTTACTGTAGTAATAATTTACCACTTCTTCAGGATCCTCATAGGTTGAAGCAAAACCTTCAATAGTTTCTTTAACCTTTTCCGGGTCAGCAGAAATACTCTCTTTGCTGATATATTCGTTCAAAATCAAACCCAGACGAACGCGACGCTCAGCCTGCTCGATAAACATATCATCGGGCAACAGTGAATCAACATCCAGAGAAGCAGCGGCACCGCCAAACTGCTGTACCATTTGACCCTTCAAGCCTGATATCTCTTGCTTAACCAGCGCCTGAGGTAACTGTAAATCGCTATGAATATCAACCAACCCTTCCATCACTTGATTTTTGGTTTTGGATTTAATGCCGTTGTCCAATTCACGCTGCATATTCTGGGTAACATCTTTACGGAACTGCTCTTCACCGCCTTCTTTAACACCGAACTTCTCAAAAAACGCGTCATCCAATTCAGGTAGTTTTTTCTCGGAAACTGAATTCACAGTCACTACAAATTCAACAGCAGCACCTTTCAACTCTTCAGCGTGATAATCTTCCGGAAACGATAAAGACAAGGTTTTTTCTTCGCCTGCACTCATCCCAACAATGCCATCTTCAAAACCGGGAATCATTGAACCCGAACCCAGTACCAGGCTGGAACCTTCAGCAGTACCACCGTCAAAAGCCTCACCATCTTTGGTGCCGGCAAAATTAATGTCTACCGTATCGCCGCTTTTAGCCGCACGCTCAACAGCGTCCAATGTTGATTGCTGCTCACGCAAGGTGGCAATCATCTTATCAATATCAGCGTCAGTAATAGCTGCAACTGGTTTTTCGATAGTAATAGCACTGTAGTCTTTCAAATCCAGCTCAGGGAATACTTCAAAAGTGGCGACGTATTCAAGGTCGCGCCCCTCTTCCAGATTCTTGGGTTCAATGTTAGGCATACCTGCTGGCTTAAGGTTTTCCTGTACTACGGCCTCACTAAAGCTTTGGTTCATCACTTCCTGCAATACCTCCTGACGAACTCCTGCACCAAAGCGCTGCTTCATCACTTTCATTGGTACTTTACCTGGACGAAAGCCATCCAGGCGAACCGTCGATGATGCTTTTTGCAAGCGATTATTGACCTCATTATCAACACGGTCAGCAGGAATACCTACTGTTAACTTACGCTCAAGACCTGAAGTCGTCTGAATTGAAACTTGCATGGAAAAATCCTCTAAACCCCAAATGCGTTCAGGTAATTTTTGCGCAAGAAGGGATATTTTTATCTGAATAAATGGTGCGGACGGAGAGACTCGAACTCTCACACCTTGCGGCACCAGAACCTAAATCTGGCGTGTCTACCAATTTCACCACGTCCGCTTGATCAATAAGGCCTTTAAAAGCGCCGCCCAGTTTTTAATCAACATGAGCTATTTCTGCTAACTAATTGAAATCCCACACCTATAAGTAATGATCCCGTGGGGCACCTCAATCTCAGGGGCGGTGATTCTGCCACATGATGCTAGCCGGTTCAACAGACCTTTTTCGCTTATATCGGCTATTTAGGGTAAGCCAGCAAAAAACTGAGGGATTTTGATGAAGGATTGTACAAATCCAGACCCGAGCAGCTGCCCGGCAGTAACAACGCCTGCTCTGCCGTTAACTCAACCTCACCTGCTTTCAAGCCTGCGTCAATACTCATCAACAAACCATATTTCAGTGGCGAATTAATTTTCAACGCCTCCCCAACCCCCAACACAACACGTTGAACTTCAAAATCCTCAAAATCCACAATACGATCAACCGCAACACCTTTGTTGGCAAAGATAGTCTGATGCGCTTGCTGCTGTGGCGACTCTATATTCATGAGCTCGACTGCCTGCGCCGTATCCCAGTGCGCCTGGGTAAGCACTTTTTGCGCAAAAGACAGAATTAAACGCTCGTATACCGGAGTTTGAAACTCAACCGTCCTAACCCCGTGCTGCAAAGCATGCGGCGTTAAACACGGTACTTTCACCACATCTCCCACAGTAAGCGGCAGCGTATCAGTAAAAGCGTCCATGTGCTGTCGCAGGTCAATCTCTTGCTGCCTCAATTCAACTGGTGTCTGCAGCAACCAATCAGATACCTGCTGAGCACTTACAGGCTCATTTAATTGATAACCTGCGGCAATACGCAACTCATCGAGACGATCATCCAACTGCCTGCGAATGGCTTCATACTGGCGCACCGACTGAGCAAATGCCTGCTTAAAAGCGGCATCATCGCTATATAGTGCGCGCTTAGCAGCATTAAAACCAAACCGTATAGCGCCTACTTTATCTGGCCATGCGCGCTCATCGACATGAGTAACCACGTAGACTTCACGCTTTTGCTGATGTAGCTCGAAATACAAATCACCAAAGACCGGCTCTGGTAACGGATCAAGGATCTTTAACAGAATCAACTCTTGCTGACAGCCGGCACTCAATCGATTCGGCAGTGCGGATAGAATATAAGGCAATAACTGCTTACCACCTTCACCGACGGCGAAAACTACACCGCGCTCCTCTACACCCGTAAACCAAATCTCCTGCCCCCATGGCTTAGGGATTTTTATCGGCTCAAGAGACAATGGTCTGGACGTGGTAAACACCGCAAGGCCATGTTGCTGACACCACATACGGAAGTCGGAAGAAGACTCATCCAACTCGAACTTTTCGCTGCTAACAGTAAACTCGATATCTACATCGCCATGCCGTCGGGCAAAAGCGTAGTAAGCCGTCAGCTGAACAACTGGCTTGCCAGGAAGCCAATACTGGGCAAACAGGTAAGATACCTGCAACCGTGATACAGGCTCATCCCCCTCCAATAAACGGGCAACAGCCGCATCAACCAAAGGTTCCGGCTTATCATCGGCGCTTACAATGACATCAATTATCAACTTCCAACCTTCCTAATTTAGCTGCTATCAACCGGTCAAACAGGCCGGATCAAACGTATACTCACCGGCCAACCATGCTGCTATCTCATCGGCAACCGGGTGATTAAACCGACTATAAGTCTCGAATAACTGTGTTTTGACCTGGACATCCAATGACTGCAGGCCTTCAAATTGGAAACTGTGCATATCTGTAGCTAGTTGCTCAGCCAATTGATCGTCCCCCAACCAAGCAAAACTCTGCTCTAACACATCATCAACCGAGTAAGCACGCACCGCATAAACAGCTGCAAGCGTCTGCAACACAAATTGAGACAATGAAGGCTGATTCATAGGGTTCACCACATGGCCTGCCGTCCACTGAGCGAGAGCCCCCGAGCGTCCACTGTAGGGTGCCAAATGTAAATACTGACTCGTCAGCCGACCATCATTAACCGGATAATTATCCCAAAGTACTGGGGCGCGCTGTAGCATCGCAGTTATTTTAGCTAAATCCGGCTGGTTGTACTGCTGAGATATCACCTGATTTCCAGTCCAGAAAACACCGACTTCTGCAGGCAAGCCGGCACCTAACATGGCTAAATACCCCTCAGGCATTGGCCCGAATACCTGCTCAAGTACAGGATCAAATGAATAATAGGTCGGACAAACGATATGCCTCGCCGCGGTACTGACGGCTAAAATATCTCCAACGATCTCCAATTGACGCTCGGCGATCCCTTCAATATCGCCTCTTACATCATCAAATAAGATACAAAGAATGTCTGGCGATAAGGTAGATATTTGTTTAACTTTCGACTGTAACTCACTCTTATCATTATGAGAATAAGATTCAGACAATCCCAGAGGAGAAATACCCAGCCCCCAGCGCAGACCCGCGAGATGATAATGTGCAGATAGCCTCTGCAGCTTCTCCCATTCCTCCTCAGGGTGCCGCTGACGCCAGTCAGATCGCAAATACGAATCACCTTTGGGGGCATAAATGTAACAATCAAAACCGAACTGTTTCAAAAAAGCAGCGTAATCAGCTCTAGCCTGCCATGACCATTGCCGACCATAGAATCCCTCGATTACTCCATAAAAAAAACCAAACATGGTAGCGCTTGCCGGCAATAAGAAAGCTGGCATGTTACACAAGCCAAGTTAACTTTAAAACATTAGTATAATCAGCGACCTATTTTGCCAATTCGATAAAGTACATCAACTGAAGTATGCTGCAAAAACCAAAGGAATCAGGCAAGCAAAGAGTAATGTCATGACCAACAAGAGACTGCATGACTGGATCGGGCTCAGCGGCGTAGGCGCCCATGAAAATCCTCGAGCGAAAATGTGGGCCAAGCGACTGGACTTACCGCTACTTCTACTCGCGTTATGGATAGTGATCAGCTGGTATTGGGAAACGACTACTCAAGCGACACTGCATAATAACTATATTGACTGGGGGGTCTGGCTGTTCTTTGTTATTGAAACCTGTGTGCTGTCCCTTCTTGTCGATAACACTAAAAGCTACCTGACGCATAACTGGCTTAATCTAGTCATCATAATCAGTGGCTTTCCTATGCTTTGGCTGGATAGCCCGACAGTAGGAGGGCTGCGCGTTTTACGCATCTTAATTTTCGTCAGTCTGATGCTACAACTATCAGGGTCAATTCAACGCGTCCTTGCCCGCAACCATCTTGGCGCCACACTGGCGGTAAGTGCCATTTTTATCATTTTCGCAGGCTATCTAATTGCGGCCATTGATCCAGCCATCAACACGCCTGCCGATGGCATATGGTGGGCCTGGATAACTGCCACAACCGTCGGTTACGGCGATATCGTCCCAGTTAGCCAGCAAGGCAGAATTATCGCAGGCATCCTGATATTACTCGGTATAGTGCTCCTATCTCTGATTACCGCAAATACCTCAGCTTACTTCATCGCAAGCCAGCGAGATCAAAATGAAAATAAACGACTTAAAAAGATAGAAAAACAACTCAACCGGATTGAACAGCAACTGGAATCGCTTAGTCAAAAAAATGAGCCTCCGGATTTATGAACCTAAGCAGATAACACGCAGACTGGTTATGAAAAAAGTGTTTAAAAAGAGACCAACACAGACTGGCAAAGATGACAACTTTAACGATACTTAAACATGCAGATGTCTTATCCCCTATGTTCAAGCAGACATCTACTGGAACTGGCGGGCCGTAAATCCCTCCATGTTTCACTCCTAAATGGTCTTAACCGGCACTCTTCCAAGGGCGCCGGTTTTTTTATTTATGCTTACTTTATAACTACGCAAAGATAAACATTAATTATTTATTAAACAGTAAGTTATCGAAGTTATCTGAAGTGATTTCTGCGATTCGATCAATCGGCAAACCCCTTAATTCAGCAAGGCAGCTGGCAACCTCTACCACATACTTAGGCTCATTCTTTTTCCCACGATAGGGTATGGGGGCCAGATATGGCGAGTCGGTCTCAATCAACAACCGGTCCAGCGGCACTTTACGCGCCACCTCCCGCAGCGTATCTGCATTCTTAAAGGTGACGATACCCGAAAAGGAAATATAGTAATTTAGATCAAGCGCCTGCTTAGCCATCTCCCAACTTTCAGTAAAGCAATGCAAAACGCCTCCAACACTACTATCACCATATTCACGGATTAGTTGAATAGTGTCCTCACGAGCGTCCCGAGTATGCACTATCACTGGCTTGGCAAGCTCTGCAGACAACGCTAAATGCAACTTGAAACTTTCTTGCTGTAGCAGCGCTGATTCTTTTGAATAAAAATAGTCCAGTCCAGTCTCACCAATAGCGACGACTTTGGGCTGAGTCGCCAACGCTCGTAACTGGTTCCTATCCACCAAGTCATCTGCGACATCCATTGGATGTACTCCGACAGAGCAATGAACACCTTCAAATTGATTGGCGATATCTACTACGGTCTGTGCATTTTGCATATCAACACCAATGCAAAGCATCCTCTCAACACCACACTGCCTGGCAGCATCGACAGCTGCCTCAAGGCTATTACCGTAAGGCGATAAATCCAGGCGATCAAGATGACAATGGGAATCTACAAACATAAAAACTCTGATACTGGCATATTAAAACGACTACGGCCCGGTAAACCGGGCCGTATAATTGGTTAAAAACATCATTACATAGTATGAGTAGGTCGATCAGAATCCAGGGAGCCAGCCAAATAATTTTCAATTTTATTATTTGCGGTATCATCCTGACCATTAAACTGAACACCGATACCGGCGGCGCGATTTCCTTGAGCACCACGAGGAGTCACCCAAACCACCCGCCCTGCCACCGGAATTTTTTCAGGCTCATCCATTAAATTCAGCAGCATAAAGACTTCATCATTTACTTTATACGGTTTATTAGTGGGGATAAACAATCCACCATTAATTAAAAAAGGCATATAGGCAGCGTACAATACGGCCTTATCTTTTATCGTTAGCGAAAGAATGCCATTTCTTGCACCTTGCGGTGCGCTAGCTGTATTCATTCCAGAGATTGCCTCCCGAGGCTACTATTCATTAATCTATCCACACCTAAGAATAGACCTAGTTAGACAGATTCACCATACTCAAGCCGCTGTCTAACTGTGATTTTTTTCACAACATTCGAGCAACAAGCTTTCCAGTGCCAACAGTTTATTGGGGTTTGCACCCCGCTCCAAGCTAACTCGTAGATTAGTGACTTGATCGAGTAGAGCAAATAAGTTGCGCGCACTTATCAAGGGCATATGCTTGAACAACTCGGCGACACCTGCTGCAACCTCACCTTCCTCAGCGACATAGGGCCGGGCTAGTAAGCCAGAAAACTTGTTTGCCAGCCAATACAGAATATCGCGCAAATCATACTGTTGCCATTTTTCAGCTAACGCCAATGCTGACAAGCGCCCTGAAAGCAGCATACTGAAATCCGTCATTAATTGTTGGCGACGCTCTAAACCATCGTCACTTAACAACTCCAATGCAGTCATTGGCTGACCAGCAGCCTCCTCATAGAGCAGCTCTAACGATGTACTGGCCGGTGCCAATGTGGCCAGCCAATCTTTAACTATTGGCATAGACGGCAAAGGAAAGCCAACAACCTGACAGCGTGAACGTATCGTTGGCAACAATTGGCTTTGCGCATCGCTAATCAATACCAGTAACGTTTTCGCAGCAGGCTCTTCAAGACTTTTTAGCAACGCATTCGCAGCATTAATATTCATTGCCTCAGCCGGTGCCAATACGACAACTTTATAACCACTTTGCTGAGCGGTATGTCCAAGTGACTCTACCAAAGCCCTTACCTGATCAATTTTAATTTGCTTACCACGTTCCTCAGGTGCAATCCACTTCAAGTCCGGGTGTGAACCCGCTTGAATAAATCCACACTGGCGACATTCTCCGCAAGCGACATTTTGACGCGGAGACTCACACAATAGATATTGAGTAAACGCTTCAGCAAACCGCTGCTTACCTATCCCCTGAGGCCCTGCCAACAAAATGGCATGAGGCAAGGTATTTTGCTGATGCAGTTCAACTAAGTGCAGCCATTGTTGCTCTTGCCAAGGTAATCTGATGGCCGCAGCAGCTTCCGTCATGAGCTAGCCTTTAAGCCAGCAACTGCGGCTAACATTTCAGTAATAACTATAGCCAAATCTTGCTGCACTTCAGCCAGCGATTGAGCCGCATTGATAATCCTAAAGCGATCAGGGTTAGCCTTCGCCAGAGACAAGTAGGTCGCACGGACTTTATCAAAAAAATCCTGCTGCTCCCGTTCAAACCGATCGAGTTCGCCGCGTTTATGTGCCCGCCCCAAACCTACGTCAACCGGCGCATCCAGAAGCAAGGTATAATCTGGCCGCAATTCACCTTGCACCCACTGCTCCAGATCGGAGATTTTTGACAGCGAGATACCTCTTCCACCGCCCTGATAAGCATAGGTTGCATCGGTAAATCGATCACAAATAACCCACTCGCCCCTGGCCAAAGCAGGCTCAATGACCTGAGCGATATGCTGCGCCCTGGCAGCAAACATCAATAACAGCTCGGTATTTTCCGCCACAGCTTCCTCTCTCGGGCTTAATAACAATTTCCGGACATCTTCTGCCAACGGCGTGCCGCCAGGCTCACGCGTCAAACACAAAGCGATGCCCGCAGACGATAATTGCTCAGCCAAATACTGGATGTTAGTGGACTTACCTACGCCCTCCCCACCCTCTATGGTAATAAAGACACCACGCGTCACTGACAAAAAAACACTCTCCTCACACTCAACCTTGCCGCTTACTATCCGGCATAGATGAGTAATTTTTACTGCGTTGAAAAATTTGATATTTGCGCACCGCTTGTTGATGCTCCTCAAGCGTGCTCGAAAAATAATGGCTGCCGTCACCTTTAGCAACAAAATATAGGGCATCTCCTTTAGCGGGATGCAACGCCGCGTGTATCGCCTCTCTACCAGCAAGCGCAATCGGTGTAGGCGTTAAGCCATGGTAACGATAGGTATTATAAATATTAGTTTTATCTTTTAAATGACGCGAACGTAAATTGCCATCAAACCCGGCACCCAAACCATAAATTATCGTCGGATCTGTTTGTAATCGCATACCTTTTTGCAAACGACGCACAAACACTCCCGCAATAATCGGCCGCTCATTCGCCACACCGGTTTCTTTTTCAATCAGTGAAGCCATTATCAACGCCTCATAAGGTGATGCGTAAGGCAAACCCTCCTCGCGAAGCTGCCACTCCTCGAGCAAAACCTGCTGTAAACGTGCTGCGGCTTGCTGCAATAGTTCTAAATCTGAAATGCCTCGTTGATAGCGATAAGTATCGGGAAATAACAACCCCTCCAAAGAAGAATATTCTTTGTCTAGACCCAGCAATGCCGGTGTAAGTAACTCAGCCGAAGTATCAAGTGTTTGCTTAAGCTGAGACTGAGCACGCAGTGCAGCGATAACTTGTGTTAGATTCCAACCTTCTACTAAAGTGACCGTATAATATCGAACGTCACCACGCTCTAATTTGTTTAGCAACTGACGGGGCGTCAAACCTGCTGCAAAAAAATAATCCCCTGCTTTAATATGCCGCCCCTTACCACTCAAACGAGAATATATTTTTAATAGCAGCGGGTTGCTTAGGGCGCCCTCAGCGGTTAAATCAGCAATCACTGAATGAAAAGAACTGCCTTTTAATAAATTATATTCCAGCCCATCGGCTGATAAATCCAAAGGACTGTCCATATAGCGCTGTACATATGAGAATGAAATAACACTACCGACGGCCAATAACAACACAGCAATAACGAACAACCGTTTAATCATTACCTTTCTCCGCCGAGGCCAACAAACGCTGCAATGCCAACGTAAATGCTCCGACATTTTTTTGATGGCAACCGATAGCGGTCACCGGCAAAATTCCAATCAAGCTATTACAAATAAAAACTTCATCGGCGCGATAAACATCCTCAAGGATACAGTCGCGTTGCAGGCACTCAGGACTTAACACCTCACAAATTACTCCGCGAATAATACCGGCGACCCCGCATCGATGTAGCTTGGGCGTCCACAACCGGCCCGATAAAACCAGAAATACATTCGACATAGTCCCTTCAATGAGTCGACCATCAGTATCCAACATTAAACCTTCAGTAATCGACGCTTGCGACCACTCGGCTCTAGCCAATACATTTTCCAATCGACACAGATGCTTAACTCCGGCCAAAGCGGGATTAACGGTTAAACGCGTATCACACACACGGACATTTACGCCCGCTGCACGCTGCTGCTGATAGTCGCTACTGTCTTTTGTGATTGAAACAATACGATGACAGCCGACTGCAATGCCTGGTCTATAACCACGAGCTTGTCCCGCACGGGTGATAATTATTTTAAGGATATAGGAACTATGATCACAACCTGACAACAAAGTATTTATATCAGCAAGCACCAACGCAACATCCAATGCAATCGATAAGCGCTGACAGCCATCGACTAAGCGTCGCAGATGACGATCAACAAACACTGCACGCCGATTAACGACACGAAGTGTTTCAAAAACACCATCACCATAGGCAAGACCACGATCGTTAATATCGACAGTATGACAGGCCCTGCCGTCGACTAACGCACACTCATTCATAAAGCTAATGCCAACCCAAACGCGAATGCGTTTTCATCACCGGTTAAACCATCTTCCCAAATAACAAACTACCATTCGTGCCACCAAAACCAAATGAGTTTGATAGCGCATAATTTATTGTCATTGGTTGAGCATTATGCGGAACGTAATTTAAATTGCAGCCTTCATCCGGATTATCGAGATTAATAGTTGGGGGAGCTACCTGATCACGAATAGCTAGCACTGAAAACACCGCCTCGACAGCACCAGCAGCACCCAATAAATGGCCAATCATCGACTTGGTTGAACTCACCGCTACGCTTTCTGCCGCAGCGCCCAACACTGATTCAATAGCCTGACTTTCTGCCACGTCACCCGCCTGAGTAGAAGTGCCATGAGCGTTTATATAATTAATATTTTCAGCGGCCAATCCCGCATCAGCAATCGCGTTTCTCATTGCAGCCGCTGCACCACGCCCATCTTCAGGGGGTGATGTCATATGGTAAGCATCGCCACTCATACCAAAGCCAACAAGTTCAGCATAAATAGTAGCGCCGCGTGCTTTTGCCATTTCATATTCCTCAAGCACCAACATGCCGGCACCGTCAGACAGTACAAATCCATCTCGATCTTTATCCCAAGGACGACTGGCCGCCTGCGGATCATCGTTACGAGTAGACAATGCCCTTGCGGCTGCAAAACCACCCAAGCCTAACGGGGTTGATGACATTTCTGCACCGCCAGCAACCATCACATCCGCATCCCCGTAAGCAATAACTCTAGCCGCATGACCAATATTATGGGTCCCCGTGGTACAAGCTGTGGTAATAGCAAAATTGGGGCCTTGTAAACCATATTTGATAGACAGGTTTCCTGCCACCATATTGATGACTGTGCCAGGAACAAAGAAAGGAGATATTTTTCGCGGGCCATCCTTAAGTAGGATGTCGTAATTTTTTTCAATATAACTGACCCCGCCAATTCCTGAGCCAATAGCCACCCCAATACGACCCGCATTACTTTCTGTTACGGTGACCCCGGAATCATCAAAAGCCTGAATCCCTGCAGCCAAACCATACTGGATAAAAACATCCATCCTGCGGGCATCTTTTGGTGACATATAAGGACTAATATCGAAGTCTTTAACCGAGCCTCCAAATCGAGTGGTGTAAGCAGAAACATCGAAATGGTCGAGTGGCCCAATGCCACTTTTGCCGTCAAGTATATTAGCCCAGGTACTTTTAACGTCATTGCCCAACGGCGTGACTAAACCTAAACCAGTTACTACAACTCTACGTTTTGACACCGCAACCTCCCTTCAAAAACGCTCAATCATTATTAGGATTTAACGAGCATTATGCACAAGGCACTGACTAAAAACAAAAATTACGAAGCAAAAAATGAAACTACTGAAACGAAAAAAGCCGCTCTAGATAGAACGGCTTTTACACAAGACATCTGCAAAGCAGATTGGATATTAACCCAGGTTCTTGTTGATGTAATCGATAGCTAACTGAACAGTAGTAATCAGTTCGGCTTCTTCATCTGGAATTTCAGTTTCAAATTCTTCTTCAAGAGCCATAACCAATTCAACGGTATCTAAAGAGTCAGCACCTAAATCCTCAACAAATGAGGCGGATGCCTGTACTTCTTCTTCTTTAACACCTAGTTGCTCGGCGACAATCTTTTTGACGCGATCTTCAATGCTGCTCATAGTCTTTATCGACTCCTGTTATGGAAAACAAAAATGGTACATCCTCAACCATACGGCTTACTGGCTGAAAGTTTACTCCAAAAAACACGGATGAAATAAACCGGAATTAGTTACCGTTGGATTTCGGCGGGCATTTTACTCGATTTTATCCAGCTTGTAACAGTGTTTTATAAAATTAGTCTTCAAAATATAAAAAATCTTTATATTTCAGTTAGTTAACCCATGTACATACCGCCATTTACATGAATGGTTTCACCTGTAATATAAGCTGCTGCATCACTTGCCAGAAATGCAACAACCGCTGCAATTTCTTCAGGCTGGCCTAATCGCGACAATGGAATTTGCGCCAACATCAAATTTTTATTGTCCTCAGCCAAATCTTTTGTCATATCAGTATCAATAAAACCCGGTGCAACAGAGTTAACAGTAATACTTCGTGAGCCTAACTCTTTTGCCAACGCTCTTGAATAACCTTCCATACCGGCCTTGGTCGCCGCATAGTTGGACTGACCAGCATTACCCATCGATCCCACCACAGAACTGATATTAATGATGCGTCCCCACCGCGCTTTAGTCATGCCACGAACGCACGCTTTGGATAATCGATAGATTGAACTGAGATTAGTGCCAATCACATCGTCCCACTCCTCATCTTTCATCCGCATTAAAATATTATCCTTGGTGATCCCGGCATTGTTAACCAATACCAATGGCGCCGCATATTTTTCACCAACAGCTTTCACTACTGAGGCAACAGAATCAGCATCTGTTACATTTAACGCCATACCTTCACCAGTAATTCCTGCGGCGGCCAGATACTCACTAATACTCGCCGCGCCTCTGTCAGTAGTCGCCGTACCCACCACAATAAAACCGTTAGCACCCAATTGCTTGGCAATGGCCTGACCAATACCCCGGCTGGCACCAGTAACTAATGCAACTTTTTCTGTCATGCTTTTACTCTCCCTAACAATTTATAATTCAGCTACTGCCTGCTGCAATCCAGCCGGCTCTTCAATGTTATAAGCGGATATTGATCGATCTATGCGCTTACTCAAACCACTAAGGACTTTACCCGGACCACACTCCAGTGTTTTTGTTACACCCGCCGCAACCATAGCTTGTACGCAGCCCGTCCATTTTACAGGGCTGTAAATCTGTTGTACTAATAGTTCTTTAATTCTGTCTGGGTCAGCTTCGGTTTGGGCATGAACATTATGAACTACTGGAATTAATGGCGCCTTAACATCTAAAGCGGCAACTTTTTCCGCAAGTTTCTCACCTGCAGGTCGCATCAATGATGTATGGAAAGGCGCGCTAACAGGTAATGGCAATGCACGCTTTGCACCCGCCTCCTTCAGTTGTTCGATAGCCTGCTCTACAGCCGCAACCTTACCGGCAATAACCACTTGGCCAGGAGAATTAAAATTCACTGCCTCAGCACCAGTAGCAGCACAAATATCTATAATCACATGATCGTCCAACCCTAACACCGCCGCCATGGCGCCCTCACCTACCGGCACGGCCGTTTGCATAAACTGACCACGATCCCGCACCAGAGTAACCGCATCGGCAAAACCTAAACTACCTGCGCACACCAGTGCAGAAAATTCACCGAGACTATGTCCTGCCAGCATTGCTGGCTGAGTTGCTGATTGCTGCTGCCAGACCCGCCACAAAGCAACGCTGGAAGTTAATAATAAAGGCTGGGTTCTTTCTGTAAGATTTAATTGCTCCTGCTCACCATTTTGGATTAAATCCCAAACATCATAGCCCAGCGCCTCTGATGCCTCAGCAAAAGTATCTTTAACAATTGAAAATTGCTCGGCGATATCGGCAAGCATGCCGACCTTCTGCGACCCCTGACCGGGAAAAACAAAGGCTAGTGATTGGTCGGTCATAATGACTCCTCTGAATTCTTAATTAAAATGTATTATTTATTTATCGATATTATGTAGTTGCGCCAAACGCTCGCTCAGCACCGCTATTAAATTACTTTTCACTTCCAATCTGGCGCGGGCAATGGCATTCACAAAACCTAATTCAGTACTGGCACCATGGCTTTTTACGACCACGCCCTGCAAGCCCAAAAAACTGGCGCCATTATACTGCTCGGGATCAAGGTGATGGAAAATTCTTTTAAGTACCGGGCTAGCAATTAATCCTGCTAAACGTGACACATAAGATTGATTAAAATATTGCTTCACCACATCGGCTATATGAAAAGCCGTCCCCTCACAAACCTTAAGGGCGACATTACCCACAAAACCATCAGCGACTACCACATCAGCGACACCTTTAAATAATGCATCACCTTCAACAAAGCCGACATAATTCAAACCGGCGTTGACATCAATAAGCTTGCCGGCTTGCTGAACTTGCTCGTTACCTTTTATTGCCTCTTCGCCAATATTAAGCAACGCGATACGCGGCGCATCAATACCATCAACAACAGAGGATAAGGCAGCACCCATAATGGCAAATTGTTCCAACTGTTCCGCACTACTATCAACATTGGCCCCCAGGTCCAATAAATGGCAATGCCCAAGAGGAGATGGCAAGGCCGAACAAATAGCCGGCCGCTCAATCCCTGGCAACGTTTTCAATACCAAACAACCAATCGCCATTAACGCGCCGGTATTGCCAGCACTGACTACAGCATCAACTTGTGATTGGGCGAGCAAATCAATAGCCATGCGCATTGAAGATTGCGGCTTTCGCCTGAGCGCATGAGATGGCTTATCAGACATTTCGACAACGTCTGGCGCGTGCAAAATAGTAAACGAAGAATTGGCCTGACCTAACACTGAGGCGATAGCTGACTCATCACCGACTAGAGTGATATCAAGATCTGGAAAAAGGGACTGCGCTTGAATTGCGGCGGGGATAGAAACGCGGAGACCTAAGTCTCCGCCCATACAGTCAATAGCTATGCGGATGCGCGAAGCCATTTATACAATATGAATAGACTCGAACTTAATCGTCGTTTGACGTATCAACAACTTTTTTACCACGGTAAAATCCATCAGCTGACACGTGATGACGACGGTGAGTTTCACCACTGGTAGGATCAACAGATAAAGTTGGTCCAGTTAATGAATCGTGCGAACGACGCTGACCGCGACGTGAACGGGTTACTTTACTCTTCTGTACGGCCATTGCCTGATACTCCTCTAGATCTTAACTGTTCGATAAGATTTATTTATCGAACTTCAAATTCTTTAATACTTCGAAAGGTTTAGGCCTTTCACTTTGCTCTGCTTTAGCAATTGCAGCTTCAACTTTAGGGTCGACACTGCTGTAGCCAACCGTCTGTTTACATTCCGCTGCCGGATGATAATTTACGAAAGGCAAACTTAATATCAGCTCTTCGGAAACTATATCAGCCAAATCAACCAACTCTTCACCAACAATCAATGGCTCAAGTGATTTAGGTAGCCGCTCCGCGTCTTCTTCAGACCAAACAATACCCAATTCAAAACGGGTATCTACAGCAACCGACATCGGCTCCATACAACGCTGGCAAATAACATTTACAGTCCCTGCGACTTGCCCATCGACACGACGAAAATGCCCTTCATCCTTGTAAAACTGCAGATCAACTTGCAGCGAACCCTCAACATCGGCCAATAGATCAGCAACTCGTGGCAGTGAAGAAACCGGGGCTTGCGCACTAATTTCAGCACCTTTTACCACCAGTTTGCGGATATCAATTTCGCTTGGCAGAGGGGTGGTCAACATAAGCGCGCCATCATAGGGATGAAGACCAGAACTGTCAAAGGGAAATAGCTGTAAAATGGGGTTTTATGTAGCAAAATCAGTGATTTCCCGGCCAAACTAATAAATTATCTTACCGAACGACTCGAAAACTGCTAATTTCACTCCATGCTTCCCATTATCCTTGCCTCAAGCTCAGACTATCGGCGCCAACTACTGACTCGGCTGGGTTTAGATTTTGAGTATTTCAGCCCGGACATTGACGAATCTGCACATATAGATGAAAGCGCCCAGCAACTTGCCTGCAGGTTGGCCGTCGAAAAAACCCAAGCCGTCGCCACCCACTACCCCAATGCATTGATTATTGGCTCCGATCAAGTTGCGTCAGCAAATGGCTCCATCCTCAATAAGCCTGGTAACTATCAACGGGCCCATCAACAACTATCAGCCTGCAGCGGCAACGCTGTACATTTTTATACCGGTCTTGCACTACTCAATAGCCAAACCAATGAAATCCAGTCCGTTGTTGAAACATTCACCGTCCACTTTCGGACACTCACCGCTGCCAACATCGGAAAATACCTTAGCCTTGAACAGCCTTATGATTGTGCAGGTAGCTTTAAAATGGAGGGGTTGGGAATCGCGTTATTTGAGCGATTGGAAGGTGACGACCCAAATAGTTTGATTGGCCTGCCGCTAATTCAATTAATTAATCTGCTCAAAAACCAGGGGCTAGAGGTTATCTAATCGATACATTCGAGTAACTGCTCAAATCGATCAATAATTCGTCGCGGCTTATGTAGCAGCAGTCGATCGACCGGATGTGCACCGTAACTCACCCCGACACTCGCCACTCCGGCATTGGCCGCCATTTCAAGGTCGAAAGCGGTATCACCTACCATCACTGCCGCACCGGCGTCATAATTCAGCTCTGCTAGTAGTTGGTGCAACATTAATGGGTCAGGCTTAGACGCCGTCTCATCAGCACAGCGGCTAGCGTCGAAATAATCCGTCAATTGTAAATTACTCAATACTCGATTTAAGCCGTTGCGGCTTTTGCCAGTAGCGACAGCTAACTGATGCCCCTTATCCCGCAAGTGATCAAGAACCCTCTCAACATCGGGATAAAAATGACACGGAACCCGGTCTGCCGCTATAAAATACTGCGAATAACTACTGCGCAACTGATCCAGTCGGGCGACATCAGTGCCGGGGTATAAGGTAGCCACAGCCTCGGGCAAGCCCAAACCAATAATGCCTTTCACTGCATCATCAGCTATGGGCGGCAAACCTAACTCGGCAATAGCCAGCTGCATGCTGCCAATAATCTTAGCGGTGGAATCGATTAATGTGCCATCCCAATCAAAAATAATCAGCATCGTGATTCGTCTACCAAGGAATCTAACAGTGACTGAAGATCAGCACTCAACGCAGCAGACACCTCAAGCGGCTTCTCTTCCTCAGGCATGGGCACTTTTAGGCTCGCCGCATGCAGAAATAGCCGTTTCAAGCCTTTTTCTTTAAATAACTTGCACGCTTGCTGATCGCCGTATTTATCATCACCTAGCAAGGGGTAGCCAACATGCAACGCATGCACTCTTATTTGGTGGGTGCGACCGGAAATCGGCTTTGCTTCCACCAAGGTTGCCTGCTGGTAGCGCGAAATAACCGCAAACTCCGTTACTGAGCGTTTTCCTTCAGGCGAGACATGCACCATCCTTTCACCGGATTGCAGGGTATTCTTTAATAGCGGGGCATTGACCACCTTACGCCGATTAGGCCAGCGACCCGCAACCAAGGCGAGATAGCGCTTATCAATTGTGCCATTGCGTAATTGCTCGTGCAGGAAGCGCAGCATGCTGCGCTTTTTTGCCACCATGATGCAGCCAGAGGTGTCACGATCCAGGCGGTGAACCAGCTCCAGAAAGCGAGCATCCGGCCGCATCACCCGCAGGACTTCAATTAAACCCTGTGAGATCCCACTGCCACCATGCACTGCGAGACCAGAGGGCTTGTTAACTACCAGCAACCGGTCATCTTCAAACAGAATAGAGGCTTGAATTAACTTGCCCAAGCTAGCCGATACTCCCAATGGGCGCTTCTCTTCAGAGACTCGAATCGGTGGAATTCTAATCAAATCGCCTTCACATAGCCGGTATTCAGCTTTGATTCGCCCCTTATTAACCCGCACCTCACCTTTGCGTAGAATCCGGTAAACCCTTGATTTAGGAACCCCTTTCAAATAGGTAATAAGGAAGTTATCAATTCGCTGGCCCGCATGAGCATCGGTAATCTCAACGAAACTGACTGCTGATTTTTCAGCCTGACTTTGTGGACTGCCACTCCCTACTTCCAAGTCAGTCATTAAATACCTTCGCTAAGTAATTGATACGCATAGTAAATACTGTTACACTCCTGCCACATTTTGCAGGCTATGGTTTCCGCCTCGCTGATTATGCTAACCGTCGAGTGCTGTAAAAGGCGCAATTGTATATCCCTTTTAAGGAATTAAATAGGCGACAAAGCAGTAATCGAAATCGAGATGTTTGGAAATACCTCCGACAAAATGTTGTTGGTGCACCGCGACTAAAAATTTCATTGTCGCTAATGGGTGCAAGAGAAAAATTGTCAGACCACTTGCTGAATTGATTAGCAAAGTAAGTGAATTATTTAACAATGCAGACGAAATGTCGCAAGCATCGTTGACACAGTTTAAATTTGAGAGCGTGTGAAGCACCGATAAGTTTCCGCAAGTTTTTATTGAAGTAAACTTGCCTAAACCGAAAGTAACTGCCTAAGGCAGCGCAATTTAAACAAGCGCCTTTCCAGTTAAAGATCTCAACGTAATCGACAAACGATTACCAGCTTCACCGCAGTATTGCGAGATTGTTACCACCAGAAGAATAGAAGGTGGAATATTGAGTGTGTTTTTTCTGTTTTTTAAAGAGCGCACCTTTTAGTAATAAACCGTTATTTTTTGCGGGCTATAACACTAAAATTATGGTTTTATGCCACTCACTATATTGGCCAACCTAACAAGCAAGCACTACCTCCTCCCAAGCTAAAACCGTACTCACGGCGCTGCACAAATCCTCCGCAAACTTTAGGATTTGTTTTCCACATGAAAAGAATGCTCATTAATGCAACTCAACCCGAAGAGATGCGCGTAGCCCTCGTTGATGGCCAGCGTCTTTACGATCTAGATATAGAAAACCGAACTCGTATACAAAAGAAAGACAATATTTATAAGGGCGTAATCACCCGCGTCGAGCCCAGTCTCGAAGCAGCCTTTGTTGATTTTGGCGCTGAACGCCATGGTTTTTTACCACTGAAAGAAATTTCCCGCGAATACTTTTACCGTAAACCTTCCGATGTCCAAGGTCGGTTTAAAATAAAAGATGTCGTTAAAGAAGGTACAGAAATAATTGTACAAGTGGATAAGGAAGAGCGCGGTAATAAAGGCGCTGCGCTCACCACCTTTATCAGCCTGGCAGGTCGTTACTTGGTGCTTATGCCCAACAACTCCCGGGCCGGCGGTATCTCACGCAGTATCGAAGGTGAAGACCGCATAGAACTAAAAGAAGCCTTAAGTAGCATGACAATACCCAATGGCATGGGAACCATCGTAAGAACAGCAGCCTTAGGCCGCAGTGGTGAAGAGTTACAGTGGGATTTGAACTACCTCAGCCAGCTATGGGAAGCCATAGTGAACGCCTCTAATGAGAAAAAAGCGCCATTTTTGCTACTTCAGGACAGCAATGTCGTTATCCGTGCTATTCGCGACTACTTACGGGATGATATTGATCAGGTATTAATCGATAACCCTGATGCCTACAAAGACGCCATGAGTTTTGTTACTCAAATTATGCCACATTACCAGAGCCGCGTGCGCCTTTATGAAGACCCAGTGCCGCTGTTTAATCGCTACCAAATTGAAAGCCAAATCGAAACCGCCTATCAGCGAGAAGTGCAGCTCCCCTCGGGCGGCTCTATTGTTATCGATCCTACTGAAGCACTGGTTTCAATTGACATTAACTCTGCTCGTGCCACCAAGGGCGGCGATATCGAAGAAACCGCACTGCAAACTAACCTCGAAGCTGCTGATGAGATTGCTCGTCAATTACGCCTGCGTGATATGGGCGGTTTAATCGTCATCGATTTCATTGATATGAACCCCGCGAAAAACCAGCGCGCAGTCGAAAACCGGATGCGCGATGCTCTCAACATTGATAGAGCACGGGTTCAAGTCGGCCGAATCTCACGCTTTGGACTACTGGAAATGTCCCGCCAACGTTTACGCCCATCATTGGATGAGACCAGCGCCAAAGTGTGCCCCCGCTGTACTGGGCAGGGTACTATCCGCGATACCAAATCGCTGTCTCTATCAATTCTTCGTTTGGTCGAAGAAGCAGCTAATAAAGAGCGCAGCGCAGAAGTTCGTGCCTTAGTACCTGTAAATGTAGCTTCATATCTACTAAACGAAAAACGCGAACCGATTCTGGATATTGAACAGCGCACCAGCGTTCGAGTCGTGATCGTACCAATTCCGGAATTGGAAACTCCGCACTTTGAAGTGCAACGTTTACGAGATGATGAAATCAGCAGCCAAGTTGCGCTGAGCTATAAGATCCAGGTCGACCAGCCTGATGAAAATAGCCCGCAACAAAGGGCAACAGCCCCGATGCAGCAAGCTGCAGTGCAGGCAGTCAATCAACAGGCACCAGCACCCGCTCCCGCGGCGCCTGCACCAACAGAAGCTGTAGCTACGGCAACACCGGTAGCAAAGGCCCCCGGCTTTTTATCTAAAATTATTAGCCTCTTTGCAACTGAAAAAACAGAAGAACCTAAAGAACCTAAAGAACCTGAAGTAAAAACCGAACAAGAGTCACGGCCCAACAATCGTAATCGCAACCGCAATCAAAGCCGTGGCAACCAACAAGGACGCAATCGTAATCGCAATCGCAACAATGAACGTCGCAAAGATCGTGATGAAGACGGCGGCTCAAACAGAAACAAAAACCGTGAACAGCGTAAATCGGAACCCAAAGCTGACCCTAAGCCGGCCCAGGAAGAAACGACTTCAGCAACGGATAGCAATGAGGATAAGCCACAACGCCGCCCCTCAAATCGCAAGCCACGTAACTCGCAGCGTCGCCGGAACAGAGGCCCACGCACTGAAGCTACCGACAATGAAGTGAATACGAATAATCAGCAAGAAGCTGAGGATAGCAACGCAGCCACTAAAGCAAAGCCAATTGAAAAGATTCAGGACCAACAGGCTGTTGCCACTGAGGAGGCAACTGAAGGCACTGCGATCGCCAACCAAGAGCAACAAGCAGCGCCGGAAACAGCGCTTCAACAGGAGCAACCTACTGAAGCTGTTGTTACCACAGCTGAGGAAGCTACCGATGAAAAAGTCGCGTCGCCTGCCAGCAGTGATGATGAGGTAAGTGCTATAACGAAAGAGGTCATTGAGCAAGCTGTAATCGAACAACCGATCAGTGAAACTGCCTCAGTTACTGAAACCTCCGAGCCGCCAGCTGTAGAGGTTATTCAACCTGCAATCGCCATCCCTGAGGCTCCGGCAAAAACAAATACTGCCACCGTAACCAAGCCCCAAGGCCGCGCGGCAAATGACCCTCGCTTAACACCTAAAGTCATTACGGAAGTGGCGATTGTCACGCAGCTATTGGATACCGCACCGAAAGAACCAGCAGCACCAACACTTCCGGATGCCAATAAACCAAAAGCCGAGCGCGCTCAAAACGATCCAAGGATCAAACGTCAAGCGTAATTGATCAAGCTTAAAAGCCCGGTATTAACCGGGCCTTTTTTTGCTCATTGATTATAAAACAGCCTAAATAACAGTTATCAAAACAATAGCTTAGCTGCAAAGACATATTCACTTATTACAGTAAAAGCCCTTGTCTATAGAACAAAGCTATGTATAATTCCGTCCGTGTTGAAAGGACGCCTAGCGTATTCAATTCGTTGATATAACGCCAAGCAACGTTATTTATCCGTGCCGACAACAGCACCGATTTAGTAACCTACCGATCTTGAACGTCATATTGCACCACAATCCAATTTACCGATTAAATGGATTAGTTAAACAGCTGAAGTTATCAGTATTGATAATACTTATAGGCATGCAACTCAAGATCGAACAAGTCTAATGCGGCTTAAAAAATACAGCATTACAGTTATGGTGAGGTGGCTGAGTGGCCTAAAGCACCGGTCTTGAAAACCGGCGAGGGTAATACCTCCGAGAGTTCGACTCTCTCCCTCACCGCCATATAAAAAAAGCCCGGCTAATTTGCCGGGCTTTTTTTATGCGTTTGTAAACTGCATCTGCTCAGCTAGCCACAACTTACACCTCAACCTTGGCGATACTTCTGTTTTTTCTTTCTGCCTAACCAATATAAAAACCCACGACTAAAACGCCTTAGCCCAGGAAAAAAATAGCCTACAGAGGTAAGCAAGGCACTAGTGCGTGGAAGACAGATCTCCACAGCGTCACCGCGAGCGATGCTAACTACCGCATCAGCGACTTGCTGCGGACTACTCATCCCTTGCGAAAACACAATATCCTCTACCTGATCAATATCATTCATAATAAAGCCTGTATCAATTGGACCAACAGACACGACTCCCACATGCACTCCGCTACCACGCAACTCATCGTCCAGTGAATAAGCGAACGATCTAACGGCTGCCTTGGTTGCTGCATATATTGAAGCGCCTTGCAGGGGCGCCCTACCAGCTAATGAACCCACCATGATCACAGCGCCACCGGATTGCAGTAAATAAGGAAGACATTCTGACGTGAGTTGAACGGGCGCGCGCAAATTCACATCAACCATAGCGCTCAACTCACGAGGGGAGCGCGTGCTAAAATCTCCGCGATGATGCAAACCGGCGTTATTGACTAGAATATCTATCTTTCCAAAATACTCGAGACACTGCTTAACCAAGTCCGTACACGCCTGCTGATCGGCGACATCGATTGTTAGAGCCAATACTTTGACCTGTGGACTTAATTCCTTGGTCATTTTTTCAAGCGCTTCGGCACCTCTGGCAACTAACACTAAATTTGCGCCGAGCCCCGCAAAAGTCCTAGCACAGCTAGCGCCTACCCCGGCCGATGCGCCGGTAATAATTACTGTTTTATCAGTAAACATGGCAGCGTCCCCGTACAAAATAATTAAGTAAGAATATCTCGATGTTAACACTATCGCGCAAGCAGTGAGTCCGCCATAGTATTTTATCCTGAGAAACCTTCAAACAACCGGCAGAAAATAGCAGAAGAAATCAAAACCCTAAGCACACTAGCTTATTGTACTTGCCGCCTAACACCACCACGATGGCGCACAAAAATATTACCAATCAGGCATTAAATCCACCCATTGAAAGTAGGTTAGCGAATCATCTTGCCAATTTGCTGTAACATCGCAGCCACTACTATCTCCTGTTGCTCTGCTCGAGTGATAGCCGGCGCCCACTCTTCCTCGTAACCCCCACCAGCAAAAGAGCCAAAATACATATGCTGCCCCCCTGGTATCGGAATCCACTGGCTATTAACAGGGAATAGATCTCTGACCACTGCAAACTTTCGCGGCGGCAAGGCATCAGGAGTGGCTCGATGAATCAGCGTGACTGGCAGTGGCGAATCAACCAATGAGCTGGATTCCGGAGGATGAGAATCCCAGAGAATAATCCCCGATAACAGCTGTGGATTATTTGCAGCAAAACGCCCTGCCATAGCTCCGCCCAAAGAATGGCCAACAATAATCCAATGTTTAATGTCCGGATAGGAATTGATCACCTCTGCAGCCACATCGGGCGACAGAATAGCCATACCAAACGGCATCGCCACAGTGACACTAAAGTAACCTGCAGAGGCAATTCTTCTTAGCACTGGCGCGTAGCCGGAAATATCGCAATAAGCACCCGGGTAAACAATTAAACCGGTATGAGTCGTATTGTTCGCGGGCGTCATCACCATCCAGTCATTCACCTTAACTGTGACTTGCTGATCGCCCACTATTGCCGCCAGTGCTTGCTGGTCTGGAGCGGCGTAATTACTAGTGGAGTTGTATTCCAGCCAGGCGTAACTGCCAACGACAAGAATAATTAAAGCAACGAGACCAATTTTTATTATTTTCATAAAGTAATTTTATAGTTATTAAACAATTATAGGCTATTAAATAAATGGCTAATTAGTTAGGCTCTGTACTCTGCATTAGCAAGGACAGTATCAAGATGATAACAGTATTGCCAGATTGGATTAGACAACAGCCATTATTATTTTTATTCACCTTTATCCTCCCTTGCAGCACTTTCGCCAATAGTGAGTGGCCACAGATCGATGCCAACAACACTGAGTTCTGTCAGACTGTACAACAAAAAATCTCCAACACCAAAGTACCGAGTCACAACACCCTGCTCACCGATATGGCCTCTTTTCGTCATGCAAAACCCGCTATAGATCCACTGACTATTTATCAAGTTGTGACCTACCAGCAAAGCTTACCCGTCATGGTGTCATGCAAAGTAAAAAGCGCCGATCATATTAGAGAACACTATGGGGCCAATGCTGCTGGAGAGCAGCAGCATTGCACTGATATAGCTAAATTGACTATCGCCAAAGCGATATCAGAATTACAAATGACCAATACCCAAGCCGCACATCAGGCAGAAAAAATACAAGTCAATAACATTGCACCGGGAGTCACTGGCCGCAGCTATCTTGCTTCTTTTCAATTGTCATATCTGGATGACGCGGGACGAGTCTATTTAAATGCGCCCGGCCTATTAACCCGCTGGGAAGATTGGCGCTTTTATTTATTCCCCAACAAACTGCGTGGTCAGGTTTATTGCCATATTCCGACCACTGAATATATCAAAGCACTGGCTCTGGGCAAAATTGAACCGGGGCTAGAGGTAACGACAGAGGATGATGCACCGACACAGCCTTGGTAATACCAGACAAGTAACGTGCTATTGTTAATACCCAGCTGCTTGTAACAACATCGAGAATTGCAGTCTTAACCTGACAAAATGAAATGGATATAAGTAACCGCTTGATAAGGGTGGCGATCCAACCAGCCACATCTCGGCACACATGTCAGTAACTACCGTTGCTCCCTTCCGGGCCTGGCGGGGTTTGCTACCTAATGTTGCGAGAGGACCAGAAGGACCACCATAAAGACATTGAAACTCGCTATGCACTAAACAAAAAACTGGCTTGCTTCAAAGGCCGCGTATTGTGCTTAAAATTGTAACGCCATGCAAGGGGCTTGACGGCACAATACAGGCAAAAATTTTAACTTTATTAATTCGTTTTCCCAGTCGGTGGAAATTTAGCCAATATTGCGGTGACAATTTCATCTACAAACACATCACGCTCCTGCGGTGTTCTAGTCTCACTTAACCGCCGCCCCGCTATTCCACGCCAAATTAACCCACTATTTGCCGGGTCGACGACATCCAGCATAAAAGTCCCCTGCTGATACTCACGTACGGTTGTGTGCTGGCCACCAAAACTGTTGTAGCCAAAACATCCCCAGCAAGGATAATAACCGTAGCCTGCATGAAAGGTATCAACACTGAGCTTGGTTTTACTGCTGACATGATAAGTAATTAAAAAATCGACCGCGGTATCGCCTTCAGCCTTAACGAAGCCTTGCGCCGCTAATTGCCGCTCAACCGCGCGTTGCACGCGCATATTCATCAAGCTGTTATCCACCAAAGGATCTACAACCAATTTCTGCTTTGGTTCAAGCCATGCATAGTGCTTCAACTTGCCGAAATTGCGCGAAGTATCATAATCAGTATTAACCACAACGCCCGTACAAGCGGTCAAGCTAGTAACCAGCACTAGCAATAGGTATTTTGCGAAAATGTTCATCATTGTTATCCTCTGCCAATGGCTGTAGATGATACGCGATAACACAGTATAAAACCACATAGCGTATCCTAATCCATCACACATGAGACCGCATAAGCCTGATTCAGTTCAAGCCTCGATCTTATCTGCCGACGGCCAATGCACGCCACAGCGCTGACAGGTAAACCCGGACTGACCCTTGCTGAGTATAGCGTTGCTAACTATCCATCCCTGCTGCTGCCGCTGCAAACAGTTAGGGCATTTATGCATGACTACTTCACAGCGATGGCAAGACCATCGTGCCACCCCGCCTGAGCTGTCAACCAAGCGCCGGACTGTTCGTCGCTCACAATAGTGGCAATCTAATAACAGCGTCTCAGCCTGGCACTGTCGACATGCGAAAACTTCCTGCCGGCGGTCAAAACGGACCAGTCGCATTTCACCTTCAGCACACTGATTACATTGCATTCGTTTTCCTATGCATACTTATTGCAAAACCAAGTAAAAAGCAGCATTGCCACGCTTGATCCTTAAAACGAGACGCTGTTTGTATCGTGCCGCCAACTCACGTAAATCATCGACCGAATTCACTGCATAGCGATTTACTGAAAGAATCACATCACCGGCACGAAGGCCCGAGCTGGCAGCCCTGGAGCCCTCCGCCAATGCAGTGACCTCTATGCCTCCCTGCTTGGAAACTTGTAAGCTAGCACCTTCAAGGGCCGGGTGTATTGTGGCACTAGATATCTGCTTACTTACCGCCTCCGCCACTGTAGCCTTAACGGTTTTGCTGCGGCCTTCACGTAAAATAGTAAGGGACACCTTCTCACCAATTCGACGCTGTCCAATTTCATTACGCAACTGGGCAGAATTCTCTACTACATCACCATCCACGCTAATCACCACATCACCCGCTCTCAAGCCAGCCTTGTCAGCAGCCGAGTTCAACTGAACTTCGGCAATCAAAACCCCCTGCTGCTGTTTATCAATAGCAAAAGCCTCGGCTAAATCGCGAGTCAAATCCTGGATAATAATACCTAGCTGGCCTCGGCGAACTTCTCCGTGCTCGACAATTTGATCAATACTTGATTTAGCCATATCCGCAGGAATAGCAAAGCCAATACCAATGTTACCTCCCGCAGGCGCTATAATAGCGGTATTGATACCCACTAACTCACCTCTTAAATTTACCAGCGCACCGCCAGAGTTACCGGGATTAATTGAGGCATCTGTTTGAATAAAATTTTCATAACCCTCTATTCCCAATCCGCTGCGCCCCAAGGCACTCACTACACCCGAGGTAACACTCTGCCCCAAGCCAAAAGGGTTGCCAATCGCAATCACAAAATCACCAACACGTAACTTATCAGGTTTAGCCATTGGCAATGCTTTTAATTCACCAAACTCTTTTAGCTTAAGCACAGCAATATCTACATCGGGATCCGAACCAATCAATTCAGCTTGATAGGAACGCCCATCCTGAAGGCCCACATGTATCTCATCAGCACCATTAATCACATGATGATTGGTAACTACGGTGCCATTTTTTGCATCAGTAATAACGCCAGAGCCCGCACTCTGTGTTTTACGGGTATGCGGTACTTGCTGGCCTGGAGGTACATTAAAAAAGCGCCTGAAAAAAGGGTCTCGTAATAGCGGGTTTTGCTGCAATGTTTGTGTTGTATAGGTTGAAATATTAACCACAGAAGGTGCCACCTCTTCGACCAATGGCGCCAGACTGGGGAGCGGCTGCCCTTGACTATCCAATGCCGGTAACATCGACCAGGATAAATTGGGTACTAACATCATCAGAAATAAAAACCCAAACGCAGGACCAAACATTGATCGCATAAAACACTCCTTACAAATTGTTAATTAACTGTTTTATAGCTTGTCGAATATGGGGATCTTAAAAGCAAAGACAAGTAGTAAGCACGCGCTTTAGAGTCTACAAATATATTATATATCCGTAACAGCCAGAATTTTTTATTCATCTATAATAAAATCGCAGCGAGTCCATTAATCCCCGAGAACTAAAATATGCCCCACTATGCCAATGATCGTATCTGTATCCGTGATATTGCCTACCTTTATGCTAATGCAGTCGACCAACGAGACTATCCATTATTTGAAAGCATCGTTACTGAAGATGCCAAAATATATGGCCCGGAATTTTGTTTTAACGGTACCGATGAAATTATTGCAGGAATGAGCGCGGTAGAACAATTCAAGCGTACCTTTCATGCCGTACACAATCACATTGTTACCATTGAGGATGATATTGCAGAGGGCGAGATTTATTGTGTAGCCACACACATCTACGATAAAGACGGTATCGAGAGAAAACTGGATTGGGGCATCCGCTATCAGGATAAATATCGACGAACCGATGCAGGCTGGCGCTTATATGAAAGGGAATTAATACTGGATTGGAGCCAGGACTTACCGACAAAAGGCGAATAAAACCAGGCTAGCTGGCAGGCAACACTTTTATTTTTTAACTATCTGCTGATCCGACAACAATAATATTGCTAAAATCAAGTGAGCGCGATGCAAATAACATTGAGACAAGCTGCCTGTCGACTAACATCATTCTACTGATAGAAATATTCAAAACAAACTAAGCGAGCATAAATCTTTACTAACATAATAATTAAAACCAATACAGACATGATGTATGCAAGGGTATTTTAACTATCGTATGACTATCTATTAATCCCACGAAACTGTGAGCTATTAATATCTACTGGTAGATATTAATAGCTCGGAAGAACTACAGCCACTAGACACCAGGCTGGCAAATTAAAAACTTTTTCGGGGTAATTCCACCGACATAAAATTGCCCCGCAAATTCTGCCGCCACACTGGAAGCTGACAAATCATCTCCCAGACTGGTAAATAAATCCACTGGCTCAGCTAAACGACCATCAGCAGCAACGGTATCCACAGGCAATAAATAAATTTGGGACGGAGCCGGCTTATCCCCATTACTGGTAAAATGGCTAATGAGATCAATCACTTTAGGATGACCCGCAACCCACACCGAACCATCCGCAGCCACATCAATATTATCAACACCCATTGCCAAAGGAATAGACTGCATAAACGTTAAAGCACCTGTAGCCATATCGCGACGATAAACCTCTAGCGTCTTACTGGAAGTACCACCAATATAAAGCGTATGTCCATCGGCACTGCGATTAATTCCACCGGAAGTAGGGAAGTTTTCCAATACTGGCTTGGCAGACTCACCGTCAAAATACACAATTTTAGCCAGTGACATAAGACCCATCATCTCCATGCCTTTTTCAAAGCCTGTCGTTGCGCCGGAATCATTGGCGACGTAAAACTGTTCCATACCGACAGCGACCAAATCATTGGGAGAAAACAATAATTCATGTTTGATGGTTTTAACATGCGCTAGAGAGTGATCTGCCGCGACATCGAACAATTCAATTGACTCCTCCCCCGAATGGCGATGGTTAATCACAAATAATCGGCGCAGACCTTCCGGAGATTGATACAAACTAATACCGTGGGGACTAAAATCATCCAATGAGGATATAGGCAGCATATCGAATTGCTTTGCTGCTTTGCCTAAATCATAAACAGAAATTGTGCCATTATTTTCAGCGCCACTAGCGGCTCCCAATCGATCTTTGGCCGAGATAAACATGACACCTGCCTGCCGATCAATATCTATATCTTCAGCGCTCCCCTCACCAGTGACAGTTCGGCAACTACCAGCAAAATGCGGCTCTATGGATTTAAAGCCATCCATCGACCAATACGACCAGATAGAAAAACCTGCGACTAAAATCACTAGAGAAAGTAATATTTTTTTCATCAAAGATACCGCCACTAAATTAATTATTGTCGTGCGACTCAAACAAGCCAAGCACTCAAGTCTATACACTGAGACCAAAGTTCAGCAAGCAACTCTGATTTAAGATTTATTAACAGCGTAATTACTGATAGAGCTCGAGAAAGCTAATAGTGGTCCCGTCCCTACTTGCAAGGTCATGATAGATAGGCAGCGAAGAAAATACGATGAGCGCGGTTAATACCGCCAAGCCCATAATCGAGCCACGAATCTTAGCCGGCCACATCGCACTGAGCAGCCCGTAGGCATAGGCTATTCCAGCTATGACCAACACAGCGATGATACCTTGCGCAACTAACAACCAGGAAAAAGTGCTAAACGCCATGACGAATAAGACGGTAGAGCTATACCAACCTTCGAAATAAAAAGGCATTGGCAGCAGCACTATTAGTGACACCGCTAAAAACCAGCGCGCGGTCATGACTGGCACAGTAAACTCCCGATAAGGTAATAACGGTTAATTGCCTGCCACTTAACCAAAACGCATATCCGCAACAAAGGGGTTGGTCTGCCGTTCCTGACCAAAGGTAGAGGTCGGCCCATGACCGGGAATAAAGGATACATCATCGCCAAGCGGCCAAAGCTTCTCTCTAATAGACCGGATTAACGCTTCATGATCACCCATCGGGAAATCGGTGCGTCCTATGGACCCCTGAAAGAGGACATCACCAACAATAGCCACTTTAACCCCGGCATGAAAAAACACCACATGCCCAGGTGTATGTCCCGGACAGTGTTTAACATCCAACGTTTGTTCACCAAATTGTACTGTGTCACCATCGTGCAGCCAGCGATCGGACTCAAAAGCCTCAGCATGAGGAAATCCAGACATCTCACACCACTCTGGTAGTTTATCAATCCAGAAACGGTCGGCTTCATGCGGACCTTCGATAGGTACGTTATATTTTGTCCGTATGTCGTCAGCAATTGCGCAATGATCCATATGGCCATGGGTCAGCAGTATTTTCTCTAACTTCACACCTAGCTGCTGAAGCGCTTGCTCGATTTTATCTAAATCGCCCCCGGGATCGACTACCGCTGCTTTTTTAGTCTGCTCGCAGACCAAAATTGAGCAGTTCTGCTGATAGGCAGTGACAGGGACAATAGCGCACTTCATGGAAACTCTCACAACAATAGAAACTGGCCGCGAAGAATAGCATAAATGACTAAAAAGACCTTGGGAATCATTGATATGGAGTTGCTAAAGGTACCGTTCTCCAGTACATTAGCGCCCCTCTTTATGGCCTATCGCTTATCCCGTTAGACCAAACTCTGGTGAGTTGTCCGAGTGGCTGAAGGAGCACGCCTGGAAAGTGTGTATACGCAAGTATCGAGAGTTCGAATCTCTCACTCACCGCCATTTCCTCCAGTTATGATGAATCCTGCTGCAAAGGTGGCACTAGTTTACCGTATACCCTATAAAGCCCTATATAGTTTTGAAATGCCCGCAGTTAAAGCCAGACTCGAAATCTGAATCAGTTTGCGATGGATGATATTTCACAAGCAGGCTAAATGAGTAGTAGCGTACTACTATCGACGGGCTGTACTTAGAAAATGACAAGAGAAAATGGAGCGGAATATCGGGTTCGAACCGACGACCTGTACCTTGGCAAGGTACCGCTCTACCAACTGAGCTAATTCCGCATTCTACTGACGGCTAAACAATATCGTAAGACACTGTATTCAATCATCAACAACTAACACATTGTCCCGATTGTGCCCAAGCAACAACTAAAACCATAAGCTGTTGATTACATAGTAAAAAATTGGCGTCCCCTAGGGGGTTCGAACCCCTGTTACCGCCGTGAAAGGGCGGTGTCCTAGGCCTCTAGACGAAGGGGACGCATCAGGTCTTCAGCGGTGTCCGTTGAAGAGGCGCGCATAATAAGAAGCTTCCTTGCAAAGGTCAAGCCCCATTGTAATTTTTTTCTATAAGTTGCTGTTTTTATGGCTTATTAGCTAAAAAATAATCGAAAAAAAGCTAGACTATATACTGTAGTAACAGCGACTGTTATAAAGCCTATGTATTTCACTTAGCTATACGAGAGTAATTATGTCCACCACCGTTATCGTCGGCATCATCACGATTGGTTTGTTCATCCTGGTGACCCTTGCCATCACCATGCAGACTATAGATAAAAACAACAAAGAAAAACGCCGCCTTGAAGCCGCGCTAAATTCCCGTTCACGCAACTTCGACTATATGCTGGATGGCTTCCCTGAAGGTTTTCTCAGCCGCGATCTGCAAGTGTTAGTCTGTAACTGCTTGGTAGAAGTCTATTCTCAACTCTACCAAATTAACTCCAAGAACAAGGACTATAAAGACAAACTCGATAAAGCCAATATGCGGATGGCCGAATGCAAGCAAAAACCGGCGAATGCTCCTAGTGTTACATTAAGCGACCCGGAGCAAATCAAAGAAGTCCAGAAAATGCTGACTAGTTTGTTTAATTTTATTGCCAAACTAGCTGCCAGCGGCAGGGTTAACAGCAAAGAGGCTAAAATCTATGGCCAACAAGTGCGTCGTTTAATTGTACAAACTTCAGTTGATGCACTGGCTGAACCGATACAGAATGCCATAAAGCAAAGCAAGCCGCGGCTTGCCATTCACTATTTGCATATGATTATCGAAAAAATGAAAAAGGAAAACAACGACGGCTTCTATACCGATCGAATTAACCAGTACACTGCAAAAATTGCCGAACTAGAAGTACAGGCAACCAAAGTTGATGCTAAAGAAGACCCTAATAGAGCAGCAGCTGACGCAGAATGGGATGAGCTGAATAAACCGGATGACACCTGGAAAAAGAAAGCGGTATACGATTAATTAAGCTCAGTAATTCACTGTCATTGCCAGCATCCGGCTGATTTGACACAAAGGCCGCCCACTCTGTTCCATCCACTGATTAAATGCGGCCTGAACCTTGGCTAAATCTTTCTGGCTCGTCGGTTTTTTATCGACAATACCCTGGGCTATTAAAGCCACAACGACATCCTCAGTTAAAATAAACGTATCTTTGCCGACCATTCTTAAAAAGGAAGCCGCAGAGTTGCCGCCCATTTGACTGCCCTGCTTCTTCAATGCCGTCCATAAACCAACCACATCATCACTGTGCCACTGCGCTAACCAATGGCCAACACTCTGATATTCCTCAATGATAGCCAGTAAGAAACCCGCATTGACAGGAACCGATTTAATCTTGCCCCAATGACGAATGATTGCGGTATTCGCCATCAAAGCATCCAGTTCATCATCGCTCATCATCGCTACCCGACGAGGGTTAAACTGGAAAAAGGCTTGCTCAAATGCGGGCCATTTAGCATCCACTAAGGCATGCTTTAAACCCGCTCGAAAAATCCGCCGCGACATGGCTGACAAATAAAAACTATCTGATTGTTTAATCAGCTGGCTGGCTGTTTTAGGCGTTTGTAACAGCGCCTCGAATTTTCGTTCGTCACCGTACCGCTCCAATACGTGATGATAAATAAAATCAAAGTCCTTCATTACTCCCCATCAGCCTGCAAAGTCAATGAAGCAGAATTAATACAATAGCGTAAGCCGGTTGGCGCGGGACCATCATTAAAGACATGCCCCAGGTGCGAGCCACAACGCTTACACATTACCTCGACCCTGACCATGCCGTGAGAGCTATCTCGGTCTTCAGCAATAACTTCAGCGGAGACGGGTTGATAGAAACTGGGCCACCCTGACCCCGAGTCATACTTTGTTCCGGATTCAAACAAACTATCGCCGCAGCATTTACACAGATAAACCCCCGGAGTCTTGGTATCCCAATACTCACCACTGAATGCCCGTTCAGTTCCCTTTTGACGGCAAATAGAAAATTCTTCTGCGCTTAGCTGCTGCTTCCATTCCTGCTCAGTCTTCTCAACATTACTCATAATAAACACCCCAATAATCTATTTCTTTTCACTAAACCCTCATAAACCGAATGGATAGATGGCGTGAATCATTTTTTTTTCTTAAACTAGCCTTTTACTTCACCGGCAATAACCGGTTTATAACTTTTACAGGTCACCCCTTGAACAAGCCAGCCATCACAAAATCCAATAAACTCGCTAATGTTTGCTATGACATCCGCGGCCCCGTGCTGATAGAGGCCAACCGCATGGAGGAAGAAGGCCATCGTATTTTAAAATTAAATATCGGCAACCCCGCTCCATTTGGCTTTGATGCCCCGGATGAAATATTACAGGATGTTATTCGACTTTTGCCTAGCAGCCAAGGGTATTGTGAATCCAAAGGCTTATATTCTGCACGTAAAGCGGTCATGCAACACTACCAGCAACGCGGCTTGCTAAATGTAGACATTGATGACATATACCTAGGCAATGGTGCCAGTGAACTGATTACCATGTCGATGCAGGCCTTACTTAATAATGGCGACGAAGTATTGATTCCAGCTCCTGATTACCCGCTATGGACTGCTGCTGTGTCTTTATCAGGGGGCAAACCCGTACATTATATATGTGACGAGCAATCAGGCTGGTTTCCTGATGTAGAGGACATGCGCAGTAAAATTACTGCTAACACTAAAGCTCTGGTGATTATCAATCCCAACAACCCTACCGGGGCTGTTTACTCCGAAGATTTATTACTGCAGATTGTGGCCCTTGCTGAAGAACACAATTTAATTATTTTCGCTGATGAGATTTACGACAAAATTCTTTACGACGAAGCCAAACATATTCCAATGTGTACGCTAACACACAATGTGCTGTGCGTTACCCTAAATGGCTTATCAAAAGCCTATCGGCTGGCAGGTTTCCGCAGTGGCTGGATGCTATTAACCGGTGCCAAGCATCGCGCCAAAGATTATATCGAGGGTTTGGATATACTTGCGAATATGCGGCTGTGCGCCAATGTTCCTGCTCAACATGCCATTCAAACTTGCCTGGGAGGCTACCAAAGTATCAATGATCTGGTCCTTCCCGGTGGCAGGTTGCGTGAACAGCGCGATGTTGCCTATGATTTAATCACTAAAATACCGGGCGTTAGCTGCGTGAAACCAAAGGGGGCCATTTATATGTTTCCCAAACTGGATCCCAAAATATTTGACATCGAAAGTGATGAAAAATTAATTCTGGATTTTTTGCAACAAGAGAAAATCCTATTGGTACAAGGTACCGCTTTTAATTGGCCAACACCGGATCATTTTCGTATCGTGTTTTTACCAAGAGTCGATGATTTAACTCATGCCATCACCCGACTTGAAGAGTTTTTATCCCGTTATTGAGTAGTAATTAGCATGTCAGATATCCATATCGATGATTTCTATAAGGATGTAGCTGTGAGCTTTCTACATCTTTATAACAGTTTCCCTCGTAAAATAATTCTCTATACCGAGGATATTTGCGGGTCCGACGAACCTGATGAGTTTGGCTTACACAGTGTGCGGTTTTTATCCGCCTTCAGCGCGATAGTTTGGCTAGGAGAGCAAGGTTACTTACAATATGATGCAACGATTAAACAGGAAGGTTTGGACCAGGTAACGCTCACAGAGAAAGGCCTATTGCTCCTTTCATCACGCTCCGACCTGGATTTTGGCGACCCTTTAATTCAACACCGTGATGGTCACGTTGACGACAGCACATCACTACCTAGCTCGATACTGGAGCAATCAAAAACCAATATTAGCCAATTACGCAAGGCGGTCAAAAGCGGCTCTTCGATCATGATCGGACAATGTGTGCGTCATATGCTCAGCACCGCTTACGAAAGAGCTTAGCCAGCAGGTAAATAATAGTGAAGCATCTTTAAGTTACGCTGCGGGTTTTTCTCAGGAAAATCTGCACGATTAGATAGCCGCTCAACAAACTTCGCTAGCGGACATTCCTCAGCCATCAATTCCAGTAAAAAATGTTCACTCAATTCCGGCGCATTTAAACACGCTAATACTTGACCACCATGAGGCAATAACGCCGGTAATCGCCGTAACACCTTGGCATAATCCGTGTCAGCAATAAAACTGCCCTTTTGTCGCGACGGTGGGTCAATGATAACTATATCGTATGGCCCTTTACTGGTAATTTTTTTCCACGAACGAAAAATATCGTAGGGCAAAAACTCAATATCACGACGTAATTGTTGTTCATGTCCATTTAGGCGGTGATTATGGCGGCCAACATTTAATGCCGCCCGACTCATATCAGCATTAACGACTGTTTTAGCACCGCCCGCGATTGCGGCAACAGAAAATGAACAGGTATAGGAAAACAGATTAAGTACCTTCATCCCCTGACTACGCTGCTTTAGCCATTCGCGGCCTGGTGCCATATCCAAAAAGAAGCCTATATTTTGTTTACCACCCAAGGTTAACTCGAACGTCATGCCTTGCTCTACTGCTAACGCTTTGATTGAGTGGCCACCTTGCTCGTCTGTATCTGGTTCGCCCACAGACACTCAAAAGGCGCGCCACGAATGTAACGCCGCTGCACCAGCGCACAATCGACCTGTCCTTTAACAAGCTCGAGCTGCTTTATAAAATCAGCCCATAGAGTTGCGTCCGGTTGTTGGTATAAGGTCAGGAGCAATACCGGAGAAAACCAATCAACATTAATAAATTCAAGACCTTCATAATACTGACCGCGACCATGAAACAAGCGACGGGCATCTGTTATTGTTAGTGATAAGCCCGTTTGAATAGCTTCAAGAACCTGTTTCATGAAACAAGCTCCGGTACCGCTTTTGCCCCATAACCGACAGGATAAATTATGGAATCATGATACCCCGTGATGACTGTACGATAGCCAGACAAGGCCTCATCCAGTTCGGGGTCATTACTGTCCACCAGCAAGGGCCGGCCTGACAGACCAGTGATTTTGGTTTTAGTCGCAACGATAATCAAATTATCCAAGCCCACCATCCTGATCACTGCCGGACTTAATTGTTGGTTGCCACGACCTAAAATATGTCCCTGCCCCCCAATGGCAGTAATTATTATTTTTGTTTTGCCAGGATGCCGCTCAACCAATGCGATCAGCCCTTTTTCATCCAGATCATGACCCAATACCTGCCCCCCTTTAATGGCATCAAAACCCAGTAATGTATTGGGCACCCCTAACTCTTCCATTATTCCCTGAGGGGTTGTGCCCGGGCCTATAAGATACAAATAATCAGCGCCCATGGATTCAACAATATCCGCGCCGATATCCTGTACCACCAATGCTTCAACTTCGCGGCCTGAGGATTTCACCTGCTGTAAAAACTGCCCTTCCCGCGGCACTAATAATTCACCATAAAATCTAGAACGAACCACACCCTGCCGAAAAGCCTGCTCATCGATATCGCGCACCTCTGCCAAACCAATATCGACTAATCCCCCCTCCAGCATTCGCAACATAATTTCACCCGCACCTTGTGGGGAAATAGCATAGACAGCTGAATGCATTTTTACTCCACAGGGGATGCCTAAGACGGGGAAGTCGCTACCCAGCACCTGAAATACATCACGGGCAGTACCGTCTCCACCGGCAAAAACAATAATATCAACCCCCTCCTCAAGCAGCCTGCTAACCGCATGTTGAGTATCAGCTGCGGTACTATGCCGCCCCTTAAGTAAATGCTCGGACTGGCCAACCAATTGATAATTCAACCCAGCCATTTTGGCGGAGGTTTCACCCATATCATCGGCAAAACAAAACACCATCAAGGGCTGCCCAACCAGCATGCGCAACGCCTCCGCAGTCCGTTGCATTGCCCGACACTCGGCACCTCGGCGTTCAGCCTCAGCCACTATGTCGTCACCATCACTACCTTTGAGAGCAAGCGGACCACCAATGCCAGCTAAAGGATTAACCACCAAACCTAAATTAAACATCTAACCTCTGTACTTAGCTGCGTTCAAATAAGTAAAAAATTAACTAAAAAAATAGTAAATAAACTCGCTTTTATCTGTGTAATAGCACATAGGCTGCCACAAAAGTGTCACATATACTTCGTAACATAAGCATAATAAAGGAGGCCGAATGACTATTTCATATCTGACCAATACTGCAAGCAACAATAATGCTGATGATTCAATAACAGAATCTATTTTTCAATGCGCACTAATTGATGATGACGGGCGTGAAATTTTTATCACTGAACAAATGATTCAAAATGCGTGTCAGGCACTCGAAGCTGAAGCGCTTTCATTCTATCAACACAAAACCCAGAGCCGTTAGCGCATCCCGCAATGCCGGTACTAATTTGCCAGTATGGTTAATCTGATACTGACTGATTTCTCGCCTTACAGGATAGTGCTTTCGCAACTGATCAAAAATCGACCCTCGATCGCTATCAGCACCATGTAATATGCTGCCACGCAGCCGCTGATCGTCTAACCCCACATCATAACAAGCCAGTACGGCCTCTATTAAACCTTCATCTAGTAGGTGAGTTTTCTGCAAATGTAATGACAACAACTGGCCTTGATCATGGGATGAATCACACGCTAACACCCCTAAAAATTCACAACACGCCTGATATAACATCTCGCAACCTGCTAACTTACCATCCAGGCTATAACCAGCAATATGCGGCGTTGCAATATCCACTCGCTTCATCAACTCAATATCAATATCAGGCTCCGGCTCCCACACATCGAGCACCACACACAAATCATCACGCTGTTCCAACAATTGTTTTAAAGCCTGATTATCGATAACTGCACCGCGGCCCGCATTAATTAAAACAGTACCGGACTGTAAAGACGCCAATTTTTCTTTATCAAGTAAATGATAACTTGGAAAGTCACCCGTTGTAGTCAGTGGCGTATGCAAACAAATCACATCCGCAGCCAACACAGTTTCAAGATCAGTCATCACGGGATAACGATCCTGTTCAATCAAAGGGTCGTAGCCATAACACTTTATACCCAGCCGTGATAATCGTTGATAAACACGGCTACCAACATTTCCCATTCCCACGATACCTACTGTAGCGCCTCGCAGCAGACTCCCAATAACGCCATCTAACCGGCACAGGGAGCTGATCACATAATCTGCAACTGAGTCCGCATTACTACCCGGCGCGCTGACCCAATGAATGCCATGATCATCAAGGTAAGTGGTATCCAGATGATCTACCCCTATAGTTGCGGTGCCGACGAAACGTACGCCTGTGCCGGCCAGTAATGAGGCGGCAACTGGTGTAACTGAACGCACCAATAATACATCAACATCTTGCAGCTGATCACTCGTTAAAGCCCTCCCATTAACCGTTTTCACTGACCCTAAGCCAGAGAAACGTTCAATAACATTAGGAATATTTTCATCAGCAACAATGCGTATTTCATTCATGCTTATTGCCACCAATAACAACGTGATAACTGTGATTTAAATCTTTTTTCCAAACTATAATCAGCAAAAAAATTATTGACATGACTAACTGGCGGCGGCGACCACTCCAGCATAGTGGTATCAAAATCGAGCAAGTGAGGTATCGCCGTCTCCAAACGAACCAAGGCTTGCGCCATACTAATTTGCTGACGATAGTGCTGTAACTTTAAAGCAATGCTTTTCGCACCTCGCAAACCGCATTGTGCGACAGCATCCAAGTCATTAAACAAATTTTCTATACTCCCAAATTGCCTCAAAAGATTCGCTGCAGTTTTTTTCCCAATGCCAGGGACACCGGGTATATCGTCAACGCTATCACCAAGTAATGCCAAATAATCTAACAACTGATCCGGCCTAACTAAGAAGTGCTCATATAATTGCTGCTGATAGTTTTTTTTATCTGCGGCAAAATCCCAAAGGCAATCGTGCTCATTTAATAACAACTGCCCCAAATCTTTATCCCGGCTTACTATAGAGATAGCTTGCTGCCGCTGCTGAGCCTGTGTGGCTAACGTAGCGATAATATCATCGGCTTCGTAGCGAGCATCAGCTAAAGAAGTAATCCCCAGCGCTTCGGTAAAAGCTTTACATGCCTGTAATTGAAATGCCAAAGTATCGTCAGGTAAAGCTCGACTCACTTTATAGTCAGGGTAGATATCATTTCGAAAGCAACTACCAAGACTTTCATCATAAGCCACAACCAACTGTTCAGGTTTTGCAGCTTGTAAAAACTTTAACATGAACTGAGCATAGCCATAGAGAGCATTAACAGGCATGCCCTCTTTAGTATGCCACTCATCAGGAATCGCAAAATAAGCTCTAAAAATATAGATAGAGGCGTCGATCAGAAACACGGGGCTAGACAAATCTACCTCAACTCAACGGCAGTAATAATAAAATAGATAACCTAAACATTATAAATCAATCCGTCTTTGCCCGAATTATCAACTGTACTATCTACACAAGGTTCATTGAGCAACCGCTGATGATAAGCTTCGCTGTGCCAGGCTTTACCAGCTAATAAATGATTTAAATAGTTTCGCTCGGGCAATAAGCCCTCCTTTAGCATTGCTTTATTAGCGACATACACCCAAGCATGAATCAGCCCAACTGAAGTGTGGAGACTGTAGACCTCACGACTATAACGTACCGGACTACCTTCAAAAGGATCCATCAATGTAATATCTTCAGCAGTGGCCAATCGATAGACAACGCCTTCCACGCACTCGCCGCGGGCATAAGCCACGTTCGCATAAGCAATACCTGGCTTTGCAGTAGCCTGCTTATTAAAAACCAATTTGAAATCGAGCAAACTAGCAGCTACTGCCTCCCTAAAATCGATACCGCGCGCGCGCATTCGATCGGGGTTCATATTGCTACCGTAGGCGAAGTAGTAGTTTACATAATTATGGCGTGTAGATGTTTTCACTAGTGATACTGGCTAAAAATTTTGCGGAAATTGTATGTATAGATCGAAATGAAAGCAATTGCTTAAATAACGTGTAAGCTTAAACATTATGACGAAACCTGAACAGTTACAAGCGGAAGCCAGCTAGTAATTTTTTCATTCAGATCAGCAGCGCTACAGGGTTTTTTCACTACATCATCCATCCCCGCTTTAATGCATTTGTCATTATCAGCGGGCATTACATTCGCAGTCAACGCGATAATAGGCACTCGTGGCTGGCCTGACAAAGCGGCCTCTCGCTCTCTAATCGCCTCAGTCATTGCATAACCATCCATCCTGGGCATGTGACAATCAGAAAAGATAAGATCATAAGCACCTCGCTCCCAGGCAGCCAAGCCCGCAATACCATCATTAGAAAAATCGGCATTATGTCCCAAGCTCTCTAGTTGCTTGGCAATCACCATACGATTGGTTGGATTATCTTCAACAACCAAAATTTTAATAGCATCATTATTCACAGCCTGCCGCGGTGACATCGATAGTGGGGCGAGATCAGAACCACCTGCAACTATTGAAGGCTGATTGGCCGAATGAAAGATCTCAACGGGCTGCTGGTAGTGGAATTTACTTCCTGCACCCTTGGCACTCTCTAAAGTAATATTCCCTCCCATTAAGTGAGCAAGGCGTAACGCGATGGCAAGGCCTAATCCTGTGCCGCCAAACCGGCGAGTGGTTGTAGATTCAGCCTGAGTGAATGCCTGAAAAAGCTTTTGTTGATGTTCAGCGCTAATACCGATACCCGTATCAACAACATCAAAGCAGAGTATAGTGCGGCCATCCTCAATTCCCTTATTGGTAATTTCAACTGTAACGCTACCCTTTAGAGTGAATTTAATCGCATTAGTAATTAAGTTACTTAGTATTTGCTTGATCCTAAAATCATCTGCACAAATTAACCGAGGAACATCTGCAGCTAAATTAACGGTATAGTCAATAGTCTTTTTTTCTGCCTGTTCTTTAAAGGCCAACGTCAAATAATTTACCAACTCGATCAAATCAACTTCATGGATATCAATGTCTAATTTTTCAGCTTCAATTTTAGAAATATCCAGCACATCATTAATTATATTCATAAGAATAAAAGAAGAGGAATGCATAACATCCAAAAATCTTTTTTGCTCAGCATCCAGCTTGCTTTTTCGCAACAGCTCCAACAACCCTAAAATAGCATTCATTGGCGTGCGAATCTCATGGGACATATTAGCCAAAAATTGACCCTTTATCGCATTAGCTTCTTCTGCAGAACTTTTCGCCTGGGACATACGAAGAGCAAAATATAAAATAGCTATTACCAGCACAGTAATAATAAGCAGGTCTAGTAACTCAACGAAAGGATTAATTGGAAATTGATCATTCCAATTTTTTTCTGAATAGTAAACAGCAACAGAGCCTATCGTCATGCTCCCTTGCTTAATGGCGCCTTGCGTCATTTTAGACGACAATATTTCTTCTGCCTTGCTGTGAATTATTTTATTATAGGTAACTAAGTTGCCGCTGGAATCCTTAACCCTACCCATAAAAGTATGACCAAAGTTTCCATACACAATAATCGCGACTATAGGATTTTCCTCTAACTCGAAATCCAGTAACGCAGATGCAGTGCTATCTTCGTAATGCCGGCCTGTTGATTTTTTAAAAACGCTCCAAATAGTAGGCGCCGTAGTCTTTGATACCCTACGAACCACGGATTGAGCCATTTCATTAAGGGCACTAACCCTGTTCTGCTCAAGTAGATTGAGACGAAAATACCCCAAAAAAGACATCCCTGTTAAAACAAGCAGGGAAACAATGATGAAAACGTTTTTGCTGTATTGCAGTTTCATACTAATCGTATGCACCGAACAACAAATAGTATTCATTGAACTTTTGCTTAAACATGCGCTTGGATTTAATTAATTTATCACTAAAATCATTATCCGACTGATATTGCTTATAAATAACATCTGATTCCACTCGCATAGTTTCTATATCTTCTGCAGACCAGCGATTAATGACTGTACCAGAGTCCTTAAATTTTTTAAGCGCTGCGATGTCACTTACTTTGTTTTTCATTGTTGTTGTGAGCGTATAAGAGCGGATTGCCGTTTCTAGAATTTTTTGTAAATCTGTAGGTAACTCAGTATAGGATTTTTCATTAATTAAAAAATCTGCAAGTACCGCCGGCTGCCATATAGCAGGAACAATGGCGTGCTTGGCAATATCCTGTAAGCCTAAATCCCAAGCGCCAGATGTGGTCGTCCACTCAACCGCATCGAGCTCATCACTTTCTAATGCAGGACGTATTTCTTGCGGTATCAAAGGTATTGAAAAAGCTCCGACAGCAGCTAACAACTCACTCGGCAGGCCGGGTCCTACTCTGACCTTCTTCGACTTTAAATCTTCGATCGAACGGATACTGTCCTTGGACAACAACCCAAACTCCATTCCCGGCCACCATGCCGGCCGCCAAATAACGCCATCCGGCATGGATAACTCATTCGCCAGACGCGTCCCATCCCCGGCTAGAAAAAACATCATAGATGCATCAAGATTCATAAAGTCAAAGGGCCCTGCATTCATCACGCCCCAAGCAGGATGCTGCCCCGACCACCAATTGGGCCAGCCATTCCCCATGGCTACACGACCATCTTTTACCGCGTTAAAAATATCCGGACCATTGGTTATGGTCCCGCCAGGCACTGGCGTTATAATAAACCGCCCGGAACTCATTATTTTTATATCTTCAGCCATTACTAACAGCTCTTTGAAGTCGCTACTTGATTCCGTAGCTTGAGACTGTAATTGCCAAGAATAGATTATAGCTTCTTGCTCTGTACAAGCTGATAAAAATATACTGCTGCACAAAAGAAACAAGGAAGTACTCGACCTTAGCTGCCTAAACATATTTAAAATAAAATTTTGTTTTTTCATAAAAACAACTCCATTATCAATCGTGCAAATAGGGCAAGCGCATACTAGTTGTTACCATATATGCTCAATCTGAGTGCCAATCGTCCACCCATCATTATCATTTCCATACGGCGCATTATCTGGTCGATTCCCAACGTAACCCACAAGATCATCACTCCACTGAGCGTAGGTCATAAAAAATCGTAAAACGGGTCTGGACATAAACTTTTTATCAGGACTTAACTGCAATGCAAACGATATTTTTTCAACACTGCCCTGCACACCAAGAATTTCATTATCAACGTAATCAATTCCAAACTCCGCTGCGACATTCCAGCGTTGACTTAAATATAATGTCGGTCTTGCCCCCGTGCTATACCAATATATCGTGTCACCATCGACACCATTTTCCCCATAATTTTCTGCTCTTGCCAATAACAGCCACTGTACAGCGTAATTACTACGGTCATCCCATAGCCAGCTATTATTTATTTCCCATTGACTAGCATTATCGAGATCATAACCACTGGATTCTCTAATCGGCTCAGCATTATAAGTCGACTGATGCATGGCAGCGCCCTCACGATACGTAACTGCCAAAGTGTTTATGCCGCCCATTACATCAGTGAGGTCTAGCCAGCTACCAAGTCCCCAACCACTTTGCTGCTCATACCCTAAATTTTCGTGCTTAGACCTATCCGCATACAGCCCCCAAAAGTTGAGCTGACTGGTTTCACTAATCACCATTTTTTCAAGCCGGATATCCAGCGTCATTGCTTTTAATGTGCCGGTGTTATTATTTGCAGAATTAAGCGAAATAGCATCATCATCACGATGCTGGAAAACTGCAATATTCAATTCGGAATTGGCTAATTTTATGCCTTCGACGCCCAGCCCCAGATTGGACTTCTGGCCAGAATTTAACCACCAATAATCGTTAATATAACTCCCTTTACGCTTATACCAGCGACGCCCCACCCAGAAGCTAACATCATCAGCTAAAACGTTGCCAAATCTTAGCCAGGCTTTTGGCACTTGGTTTAAAGTAAAGTCACGAGAGTTACCCAAACGCTGATAATCCTCTACTGCTATCTCAGCCTGTACATAGGGCTCTGTCGTAGCCACATCCCCATACTGGTAATTTAGGCGCAAGCGCAACTGCACATCAGACTCATTACCTAACCGGTACTTTGCGCCAGCACCTGGCGCTGCGAACTCTGCCGCAGTCTCCCCGGCCTCACTGGTCATAAAACCGCCCCGGGCGTAGCCATGAAATGAAAAATCATGCTCCGTAGCATCCACAACCGCATAGGTTACCAGTGTATATTGAATAGAAAACAAGCAAAAAGTAGCCAGTAAGGCGGGAATAGGTCTTGACATGTTTAGCACTCCAACAAGCGACCCCGATCCGTTAGGAAGCTAAAATCAATAAAAAAGTAGAATAAAGCGGGTTATTTGAAGTTTAGTATAGAAGAGTTCTGTAATTCGCCAAGCCAATAAACATCTATCTTATTGATTTAATGATGATTTAATGATCGAACTATATTTTAGTAAATCAATATCACAAATACAGGTAGATCATTACCTCAGCATTAAACGCCATCCAGACTGCAGATTTGGTGACTGCACTACTGACTCGGACATTTCTTTTACAAAAGGTATGGGCATAACAGCAGCCAACTGCCAGCAATGCACAAGCTCAAGCAACCCCTATCTGTAGAGATAAGGTTAATGAACCTGGTGAGCACTAGTCCGTGACACCATAGCACCAACGAAAAACCCTATTTATCATGGGATGATAAAAAACTAAAACAGACCGCAAAAACCCCGTTTAATAAGACCCGATTTCTTCTTTTTTGCAGTGGCTTTACTCAAACTGCAGGCCTAAAGAAGTAATCAGCTCGTAATAACCAAATATGACGAATAGAAAAAACATAAACAACACAAGCTCATGCTTAAATTGATGACTATGAAAAAAATCACGGTCTTTATGGTGCACTACATCTAGCAACTCATCACCAAAGCGAATAGATAAAAATGTACCAAAACCGGACAATACTATTACCGCCCAATAAGGGAATGGCGTTAGCAATATCGCGTGCATTAATTTTGTTAGCACAGTAGTTTGATAGAAACCGTCAAAAAATAACAAGGCTATAATATTGATCAGTATGGCCACAACCCAAACCACGATTTCTGACAACACCATTCGAATCCCAAACAATAAACGCAGTGGAAAATCCAACAAGAATCCGGCATCTGCAACCGGGGTGCAAAGCACGAAAAAACTCCATGTAATTAAGGCAGCAACGCCCCCGTTAGAAAATCAAATTTATACGTGAGATAAGCAAAGTAACCAATTAATATCAGCAGTAATAATAAAAATTTAACCAAGACCTGATTTTGTAAATTTTTCATTCAAACAACGTTTGTCAATCTCCCACTACCCGATAAATTTTCAAACCTAAATTCAAATAGGCACAGCAACTACTGCGATTTTATCCAAGCCATAGCCTCATTGCTACTAACGAAGCATTTGACATCACCACTAACAAACCAGTCGCCGACTTTAGCAGCAACTTCCATCCATTTTTTATTACCAACAATAGCGACACGCCTAAACTCTTTACCGTGCTTTAAACCCAACTTAAAGTCATCCCAGGCGGCCCTTAGCTCCCAGCCTTCCAAATCCGAGCAATCCGCCAATACATCCAACTGAGCGTTTTTCACGCCCCGGGTCGCATCATCAACCATTGGTACAATTAGTTGATAATCTTCATGAGTTAATTTGCCAACAGCCTTTAACAAAAAAACTCTCATTACCTACAGTTTCAATACTTAATGTTAGCCCATGCCTAATGTCACTCATTATTGTGCCTCCAGAAAAAAAATAGGGACTTAACCGTTTTTAATTCTATACTTACTGCAACGCAATATATTGATATAGCGCAAGCAAAAACCAACTCTCAAGCCTCAACTGGCGCTATCAAAGTGACTTTTTCATCGCTACCGATTCTGGCCAGCAGCAAATATAGACAGGGCACAATAAACCAGGTAATCACCGTGGCAAACAACACACCAAAAGCCAGTGAAATGGCCATGGGCATAAAAAACTGAATTTCCTGGCTAGGAGATAAGATGATTGGTAACAATCCTAAAAAAGTCGTAATTGAAGTCAACAATACAGGCCGAAAACGCACACAACCGGCCTCAATTAATGCATCCATCAAAGGCATACCTTCCCGTCGCTGACGATTGATATAGTCAACTAATACCAAGCTGGCATTCACTACCACCCCTGATAAAGCCACAATACCAAGTATAGAAAAAAAGGCGAGCGGCCGGCCAATCAACCAGTGACCGAGTACCGCACCAATTGCACCAAACGGAATCACACTCATAATAACTAAAGGCTGGAGGTAAGACTTTAACGGGATAGCAAGTAACGCATAAACCAACACCATGCTCAGCAGAAAGCTTTTAAGCAGACCGTAAAATGCACCACTACTTTGCTCGGCCTCACCACCAAGCGCAAAATGCACTTGCGGGTAACGAGCTAATAAATCTGGTAACTCTTTGGACTGAATTGAATCCAATACCTCCTCAGGCATAGTGATGTCTCTATTCACATCAGCTGTCACTCGAATTATACGCTGCCCATCTTCGCGATTTATGGTCGAAAAGCCTCGACCCAAGGTATAACTAGCCACACGGGAAAAAGGAACTTCCACGCCTTGCTGATTACGAATACGCATTTGTTCCAGATTACTAATTGACCGGCGCTGGTCTGCTGGATAACGCAGCATTACTTTCAAATCATCCTGGCCGCGCTGTATCCGCTGCACCTCTTCGCCATAAAATGCCTGCCTTACCTGACGCGCTAAATCTGCTGCAGTGATTCCAAGCGTTTGCGCCTCAGGTAATAATTTCAGTTGGATCTCCTGCTTCCCCCCGCGAAAACTATCACTGATATCAAAAACACCAGGATAAACAGCTAAAGCCTGTCTCAATTCACTTGCCACGGCACGCAGCTGATCTATATTTCTGCCTCGAAATTCAATATCGATAGGAGCACCAACTGAAACCTCACTGGCAGTAAAAGCCAGCTCTACCGCTTCCGGGACTGGTCCTACTAATTCACGCCAGCGATTAGCGATCTCCGGCGTTGCCGGTCGATTATCTGCACTAACTAATTCCAAAATTATTTCTGCCATATTGGCGTCGCTAGTGGAAATACCGCCATGTGAACCAACACCGGTACTACCCCCGATTGAGGACAACGAGAATCGAAGATGACTGCCCGATGTTAACGGGTATTTGGCATTTAATTCCTGTTCCAGCAAAACGGCAGATTGTTCTAATCTTGTAACTACCTGACTAGTAACATCAATGGGTGTTCCTTCCGGCATAGCCAGTCGCACCGTAATATTGTTACCGGCAATAGCGGGGAAAAACTGCACATTAATCCAGCCACTGATCAACATGGCGATACTGATAATCACAACCGAACAAGCAATTGCTAAAGTAGTCAATGGCTGCCTTAAGACCTTTATTAACAGCGGACGAAAACGTTGCTGCACAAAACGCTCAAGTCCATTACTCAAAGCTTGCTGTAAGCGCCGCCAGGCTCTGGTAATTACCCCCGCCGACAAAGGCTTGTCTTGATCTGATTTGGTTGTGGGGTGGGCAAGATGCGCTGGCAATATCAACTGCGCCTCCAGCACACTAAACAACAACGCTAATATTGCAACGACACCAATAACCAGGAAAAATGGCCCGAGATGACCAGGTATATTCATCAATGGCAAGAAAGTAGCCGCCGTAGTGAGCACGCCAAAAATAACCGGCACTGACACTTCCTGTGTACCTTTTATAGCCGCATCACGCCAACTAAAGCCTTGACGCTGATAAGAAAAAACCCTCTCCCCTACCACTATTGCGTCATCAACTAAAATTCCAATAACCATAATAAAGGCGATGACTGATAAGGTACTGATAGAAATACCCAGTGGTGGAAATAAAGACAAAGCACCCAACATCGCAATCAACAATCCAGCTGCCACCCAGAATGCCAAACGCAGATCTAAAAAAAGAGCCAATGCCGCCAGTACTAGCAACAAGCCACTCAAAGCATTATCTGTTAACACATCGAGTCGCTCGATCAAATCGTCTGACTCATCACTCCATATCAACACATCAATGCCCACTGGCAGCCAACCCTGCATCTCATTAACATAGCTTTTTACTTGTTTGGCTATAGCAACAATATCCTCGTCACCGATCCGCTGTACGTCCACAATAACGGCCGGTTTACCATTAAAGCGAGCAAGCATTTCACTATCTTCAAAACCATCCAATACAGTAGCTATATCCCGAAGCTTTAATTGGGTACCATCTTTACGCGTAAATACCACTACTTGTTCAAATTCTTCTCGGCTATAAGATTGCTCGCGAGTGCGCAGCATCACTTCACCACTGGTAGCTCGAATACTGCCTGCTGGCAAATCAATAGAACTGTTGCGAATGGCGTCTGCAATTTCCTGAAAACTTAAACCATAACGCCTTAAATTTTTCTCAGGGACTTCGATACTAAACTCATAAGGACGCACGTAATTTAGAGTCACTTGTGAAATTCCCGGCTTGGCTAACAGTTCATCTCTAACTCGCTCGCCCAACTTTTTTAAGCTACGTTCATCAGTATCACCTGCAATAGCAACTTGCATTACCTTGGAAGCAAATATCATCTCAGACACAGCAGGTTTTTCTACATCACGAGGAAATGTTGAAATGGTATCCACTCGATTTTTAATATCAGTGATGACACTGGATTTGTCAGCTGAAGACATGAGTTCAGCGTCCACACGGCAATTATTTTCCTGTGCCCTGCTCCTTAACTTATTAACCCCTGCTACACCTTCAATGGCCTCTTCAATACGAATACAAACACTTTGTTCCATTTCAAGCGGCGTAGCGCCCAGATAGGCAACATTGATACTAATCGTATTGGCTTCGATAATGGGAAATTCTTCCTGATAAATACTCGGCAAAGATAGCAAACCGCCAAGAATAAAAATCCACATCAATAGATTGGCCGCAACAGGATTATCAACAAACCAACGTATAGGATTATTCATAACCCCTCCTCAGCCTGAATGGAGAGTGAACTAGTAACCGCCATCACCTCAACCCCATCAATTACAAAAGGAGGCGGCATTAGTGCTATTTTTTCACCAGATGATAATCCTGACCGAACAAGTATTTGATCTTTATCGATACGCAAAATATCAATATCTCTCACCCGTAATCGACTAGCCTCATCCAATACCAACACCTGATTATGCTGATACAAACTACTTCGCGGTAACTGAATAATATTGTCATATTTACGACCAGCAATGCTGACATTTACGTACATACCTACTTGCAAAGCAGTTGACTGTATATCAACGCTATTACTGACCCTGACCACTGCATAAACCATTCGGCTATCCGTATCCAACTCAGCTTCTAGTCGAACCAGCTTTCCCGGCCACTGAAACTGCTTACCGGCAAACTCTCCTGCTACCACAGCATCCATCTGTGTCTCAACGGCAAGATAATTAGCTGAGCTGAGCGATAGATCCAGAAAAGCTAATTGCCGGTCATTCATAGGTAAACGAACCTCTACATAATCAGTGGCATAAACTGTTGCCAGCAACTCACCACGGCGAATGAATTGATTATTCTCAACCTGTTCCTGGCGAATCCGCCCGTCAAAAGGGGCGAACAATTGTGTTCTGGCAAGATCTCGTTGCGCCCGTTTTAGTCGAATATGACTCTCATTAAAATTTGCCGTAGCCACTTTCGCGGTACGCCGCGCCTGGTCAAGTTGCGATTCACTGGCTAATTTTTTGCTATAAAGTTTTTCCAGACGCTGAAGCTCAGCACTAGCCAACTCAAACTCTACTTCCGCTTTAGCTCTAGCCGCCTCACTTAAGGAAACGGCATCCTGATAATCTTCATCATCCAGAGACAGTAACAACTCGCCGTGATGAATATATCCTCCGACCACCAGATTCGGGCTCATGTTTTTTACCCGACCGTCAACTTCTGACATTAACTGGACTTCGGAACGTGGACTAACAACACCCTGTGCCTCAACGTGTAACAACATGGATTCCGGGGTGACCGTTGTAATAACCACAGTAGGTAATACACGTACCACTGGCTGGGTATCTATCACCGGCTTGGTGGCGATAATGACTCCAGCAATAATAAAAGCGACGACTATTATTCCAGCAGGGCGCACCAAATTGCTGTGTTTCACCCGGCTTATTAACTGCTTTAACATTGACATAAGGTTCGATTCTTTAATGACTAAGGTTCAATACTAGATAGACGCACTGATTGAACCACAGCAACCGAAATAACGAAACAACAGTGTTCTATTTTATGCTATGGTAATCTCCTTTACAGGCCTACTTGGCAAGCCAAATTGGCCAAACAAAACACTTCACATTCATTTTGTTCGATTACTGATTTAGTAAAGAGAATACAAGTATGAAAACGCCTCCTACCACCTCAAGCCTGCAGCCGAGGGTCACTCGCAGTAAACAAAAAGTACTTGGCATCTGTGGCACCTTATTTGTTGACCAAGGATTTGAAAACGTTAGTGTCGAAAACATTTTGCAAGAATCAGGTATAGCGCGAAGTACTTTTTATCGACTATTTGAAAATAAAGAAGCGGTACTGGAACAACTCACCTGCCCTGCTTTTTTTGCAGGTGAAAGCCAGTTGCGAAAACTGCGACAAATCGATGGCCGGGAACTCATGCGGGAGCTATTGAACATCTATGTCAATATGTGGGAAAGCCATGCTGACGGGATGATATTGGCGATTAGAATTGGCAAGCAATATCAACATATCATTCAGCACTCTCACGATAAATTTGTACAGGCCATGCAGCCTATCGTGAATAAAATTCAACGCCAGGGGGTACTAAGAAATGGCGATGCCAAGCTAAGTACAATTATCATTGCACGCACCAGTATCACTCTATTACAGATATATCGTCATCAACCACAGAAAAGAGCCTTATTTATCAATGCGATGGAAGGATTATTGCTTATATAAATGAGCGATAAAAGAACTAGCAGATTGATGTAAAATAGCTATAATCGAACAAACAGTCATAAAAAGAATCATCATCGATAAAGAAGCAAAAAAGCTTCCGGCTGTAACTGCATATAATCGACACTAGAACTTCTGGTCGCTAGAAAGCACTGGGGGTATTATCCAAGCGGTTAAATGGAGGTTCGAATGAGCACTTCAATGCATAGCGACTCATCTTCCAGCAGCAACGTCGTTGATCTGTTTTCTGGTAAAACCTACTCCACCCTAAAACATGAGCGCTTTATTCGGTTATCCCCTGAATATGATGGCTTATGCATGCTCTACTCCACCAGCCAAACCAGTGCTGATAAATTCTACACAATGAAAATTTTATGCTGGGGCATCCGTGAAAACGGCGAAGTGGTCGGCCTGGTCCCCTGGCTAAACAAGGTAGTCCCTTGTGATGAGCTAAACGATACTGACCTGGGGCTATACGAAGGTTATTACGATCTCGCCACCGAGCAAGTATTTTATACACCACCAGCACACAAAATAATGGAGCTGGAAACTGCCAGCAACCATTCGGATAAACTGCCCAACAGCGATCGAATTTTACAAGAAATTCCGGATGGCATTGGCACCCATGCGATGCTTACCGCTGACGATGAACACAGCCTGATACTGACAGAAGTGGTGAGCTGGCGATTAATGGGAGATGGCAAGATACTGGCCATGTTAATTGATGAAGCCGGTGTAGATGTTACCCCGGTTTTACCGGGAGATAATTGTCTTTACCCAGCCAAAGAGAATCCAAACTTTCGCTACTTTTTTCAATATCGAATTGCCAATCAGCTGAAATCAGAAGACCCGGAAGCTATGGCCGCGATAGCATTGCTATTTGACGAGTAAAAACTCGCAGCTAAAGATAGCTATCCCTGTTTCTGGATATAAAAGTAAAATTTGTTATCACGCTCTTCATGGCGCAACAATTCATGACCCAGAAAGCTGCAAAATTTGGGGATATCACGTTGCGTCGAAGGATCAGTGGCAATGACTTCCAGTACGGTGCCTACATCAATATCGCGAATAGCATTATGCAACATCATCACCGGTTCCGGGCACATCAAACCACTGGTATCCAGCGTTTTCTCAGTAGAAAAAATCATATATTATTCTAACATTACCATCTCTTCGTATTGTCCGTTATCATGCAGAATTATCAAGCGATACCTGCTATCGTTTTGGCTAATTAATCTGGATGTTCAGGCCATAGCGAAAAAACGAAACGCAATCATCCTGACAAAAATAGCATCACGACATAACTACCACGACCAATGAGGCTTCTATTTTGGACAAGGCTACGTTATTTCATCACTCCCAGCCTATCGACCCGATAGCAATAGCGGCAAACTATTTCAGCCTCGACTGCCTGGAACTATCATTCCAATTACTGAGAGATAACCATCCGGCCACAGCTTTGCGTATTCAAAACCTCATCGCCGAGCAACGACTGCAACACATAAACAATGCACAGGATAAATTAATTGCCCTGGACTTAGATGTCTATGAAGTAAGTGATATCGTGTCGATCATTGCCCAACAAGCAGAAATCATTGCAACTCAAGAAAATAAAACGAAAACTGAAATGATTATTGTTCATCAAACACTGCTGGACTGGCTACTCTACGCACAGAGCTTTTTAGCTGATATAGACTTACTATCAATACATGAACCGAAACTGTAATAGCTACGATCAAGCATAATTATAGAACTTTGACATTCGGATATTAATCCACATCGGCTTTTATCTATTTTCACGCAATAACACACTGCAGCTTTCACTCACCGGGTCAAATGCAATAAATGCCCTGCCTGAACTCAGTTGTTTTTCTACCTGCGCGACTTTTTGCTCAAGCGAGTATTCGTGCACACCGTAATCTGTGCCTTCACGGGTAATAAACTCTTCAATTAATGCCTGCAATACTTCAACTGATAATTGCTGGTACGGGATGTCTATATATTCTTCATTAGATTCTGACATAAGTCCTTATAGACTCAATGCTTCTGCATGATGCTTGATATGATCACCAATAAAACTACTTATAAAATAATAACTATGGTCGTATCCCGTTTTCATCCGCAAGGTTAATGGGTGATTATGTTCAGCGCAGACCAGCTGTAATACCTCAGGCTTAAGCTGCTGCTCTAAAAACTCATCATCACCACCCTGATCAACCAGCAACGGTATTTTTTGAGTGGCTTTGGAAATTAATTCACAACTATCATATTGCCGCCACAACTCTCGATCCGAACCCAAGTATTGACTAAAGGCCTTTTCACCCCACGCGCATTGCATCGGCGCACAAATAGGAGAAAAAGCCGACACTGAGCGATATTTATCAGGATTTTTCAAAGCAATCGTTAACGCGCCATGCCCCCCCATTGAATGCCCAAAAATACCGCACCGGGCAGAGTCTACTGGCTGAGTGCGGTTTATCAATGCAGGTAACTCTTCCACAATGTAATCATACATGCGGAAGTTGTCTGACCAGGGCGACTGGGTCGCATTAAGATAAAACCCTGCGCCTTGAGCGAAATCCCAGGCGTCATCATCAGCTACCGACTCACCACGCGGGCTGGTATCAGGGGCAATAATGGCCACGCCGTATTCGGCTGCATAGCGCTGCGCGCCTGCCTTGGTAACAAAATTTTGATCATTACAGGTTAAGCCTGACAACCAATACAACACCGGGACCTTTTGTGTGGCCGCTTGCGGTGGCAAATAAACTGAGAACACCATGTCACAGGCAAGGACTTCTGACGTATGCTGGTAGCGCTTTTGCCAACCACCGGATACTTTATTACTCGCAATCTCTTTCACAATAGCACCCCTAAAAAATAACTACTGAGCGAATACTTTCACCGGAATGCATTAAATCAAACGCCTTGTTGATATCTTCCAAGCCCATAGTATGGGTAACCATTTCATCAACTTTGATGTCACCCTGCATATACTGATCAACATAACCTGGCAATTGTGACCGCCCTTTCACGCCACCAAAAGCACTACCGCGCCAAACGCGGCCAGTGACTAATTGAAACGGACGAGTAGTAATTTGCTGGCCAGCACCAGCAACACCGATAATAGTCGACTCTCCCCAACCTTTGTGACAACACTCTAACGCTGAGCGCATGGTTTCAGTACGACCAATAGCTTCAAACGAATAGTCGACACCACCATCGGTTAAATCAACAATGACATCCTGAACTGGCGCATCATATTTTTTAGGATTCACAAAATCGGTAGCCCCCAGCAATTTTGCCATTTCAAATTTATCTTCATTGATATCTACAACAATAATCCGGCTTGCTTTGGCCAGTACCGCACCCTGCACTACCGACAAACCGACGCCTCCCAATCCAAAGACAGCAACTGTAGCACCCGGTTCAACCTTGGCAGTATTCAGCACCGCACCGATACCTGTAGTAATACCGCATCCCAGTAAACAGACCTTATCCAAAGGTGCCGCTTTATTTATTTTGGCGACAGCAATTTCTGGCATAACGGTGTACTCAGAAAAAGTCGAAGTCCCCATAAAGTGAAATATTGGCTTACCATTATGTGAAAAACGTGACGTACCGTCAGGCATCAAGCCCTGTCCCTGGGTAACACGAATGGCCTGACATAAATTGGTTTTACCCGATAGACAAAATTTACATTGCCCACACTCAGGGGTATATAACGGAATTACATGATCCCCTACAGACACAGAGGTAACACCTGCGCCCACTTCTTCAACCACACCGCCGCCCTCATGGCCGAGAATAGCGGGAAAAATACCTTCAGGGTCATCACCACTTAAGGTGAAAGCATCTGTGTGGCAGACCCCAGTAGCAACTATACGAATAAGGACTTCACCCGCTTTAGGCCCTGCAACATCCACTTCTTCAATTGTTAATGGTTTTCCAACTTCCCAAGCTACGGCTGCACGTGATTTCATATTTTCGATCCTGTTAATGGTTAATTATTATGATAAATGCGACAGATTAATTGTCCTGAGGCTTTATTATCAGTCGCTAGGCATCAACACCCGATCTCCTCGACTACTGCAGTAATATAAAGGCAATTTTGCGCCAGCACAGTCTATAATGATAACAATAAATAGTTAGGATGGTTAAGTAAGCAATTATTAAGTATTGATTAGTATCCTGCTGAGAAAATAATCTAACCAACAACACTCATCTACTGGAGGCTGCACTTGTCCCACTCAATAGTCTTTACCTTCGTCGGCGCGGACAAACCCGGCTTGGTTGAAAAAGTATCCAATACTGTCACCGTATATGGTGGCAATTGGCAGGAAAGCCGGATGAATCAATTAGCAGGCTACTTCACCGGAATTGCCAAGGTACAAGTCAGCAATGAGCAACATGCTGGCCTGATGACTGCATTAACAGATTTAACGGGCGAAGAACTAACCGTCAGCATCCAACAACAAAACCTAAGTGCTGAGGCCGGTGACTTTAAGCTACAACAACTTAGCCTTCTCGGCAATGACCGCCCCGGCATAGTCAAAGAACTATCCCGTGCACTGGCTGCTTTTAATATCAACGTATGTGAAATGAATACTGCGGTTACTAGTGCACCCATGACCGCAGAACCGTTATTTGAGGCTAACGCCAGTATTCAGGTACCAATTACACTGAATATTAGTCAGCTCAGTGATAAGCTCGAAGAAATCGCTAATCAGCTGTCAGTTGATATCACCCTCGAAGATTAGAATGCCACTCATTGAACGCACCGTCTAATAGCGCTAGAGAAGATTTATGGACACGACCAACGTATTTGATCAGCGGATATGCACGTTGGGAGAAGGCATCTTGTGGCACCCACTAAGGCAACAGCTTTTTTGGTTTGATATTATTGGCAAAAAACTTCTAACGAGCACAGAGGACGACAGTAAACAGCAAATTATTTTCAAGGAGCATGTATCAGCTGCTGGCTGGATAGACCACGACCACTTACTCATTGCCAGTGAATCCGCTCTAAGTAAGCTACATATCGAAAGCGGCTCATGTGAAAGAATTTGCCCGCTTGAAGCCGACAAGCCCAACAACCGTTCAAATGATGGCCGCGCCGATCCCTGGGGCGGGTTTTGGATCGGTACCATGGGTAAAAATGCCGACGCTGATGTTGGCGCCATTTATCGTTATTACCAAGGCGAAGTACGGCAACTTTTTAATGCACTCACTATACCCAATGCGATTTGTTTTTCGCCAGATCGCCGTTACGGTTTTTTTACCGATACCACCAAGGGAATAATCTGGCGACAAGCACTTAATGACACACACGGCTGGCCTCAGGGGGAACCCACTGTCTATATCGATTTTTCTGGCCAAGGCATTTACCCTGACGGTGCTGTAATTGATCAATCAGGACAATTCTGGAACGCACAATGGGGTGCATCCAGAGTAGCCTGCTATGACAGCAACGGCCATATTGTAACGGCCATCTCGCTACCCACATCACACATCACTTGCCCTGCTTTTGGCGGGAAGAACTTAAGCAGCCTTTACGCAACGTCAGCAACACAAGGCCTTTCAACCCAGGCACTTAAAGAACAACCTCATGGAGGAAAAACTTTTATCATAGCAAGCAATGTACGGGGCCAAGCCGAGCACCGAATCTTACTCTGAGCGCGATAAAATGTTGATTAGCACATTACAATATCCAACTACTATTCTGTTTTATAACACTCACACTCAGCAGAATCTACCTTAGTTGCGGTGCCTGCAGTGCAATCAATCGTCTTAGTAACACATCTTCCGCTCATTGAACCACAGGCAGTGTCACAATTACGGGATGAGATATCTGCACTGGGATTGTGCTGATGACAGCTGCTAGTACGGTACTCATTAATAACTTTATCGCTTAAACAAGAGTCACCCACTGCACTGACAACTGTTCGAGCATTATCCGCATTACAACCAGCCAAACTAATGTATTCTTTATGACAGCCCGCAGTTTTAGCATCATTGCCGCCATCAACAGTATCTTTAAAATAATAACTCGGTGTGATTCTGGTGTCGGATGTTGAATTTGTACATGCGCTAAGCAACACCAGGCATACAAGAAAAGTATATCTGCAATTTATTTCCATAACTATTCCTTGAATATTATTCCGTCCCTTTGAGAGTAGCAGCTCTACTATACAGGCTTAGAGTATTTAGTCATTGCTGGACATCGAGTTATTCTTAACTTATCTGATAATACTAACAAACAACTTAAACAAAATTTAACTGCCACCAAACAACTTGCGCAACAACATCCGCAAGCCGGTGAAAGCCAAAGCGGCCATGACAATTATCCCAAGCCCTAATAAACTGGCTAGGAAAAAATTTAGCATTAAGCGCGGATCAACATCAAACACCCATATTGCCGAACCCACAAAAGTAGCCGTGGCAAAAATTGCCAGAAAAATAGTTCGAAAAGAGCGATTTTTATAAAGTTTCACTAACAAAAATTTGACCTTAGTATTTATGTATTCGGGTGTACGCAGGGACATGCGCGTTAACAGTTCATAGGCACTGGTATCAGCCCATTGCGCAATTTCATTAGCTGTAATTGATTCTCCCCATAATAAAACTTCGTCGCCAAGTTTTACACTGGGAATATCAGTAACATCAACGGTAATCATATCCATCGACACCCTCCCTACCAATGTTGCACGCTGACCATTAATAGCTACCGGCGTGCCATTTTTTGCATGCCGGGGATAACCATCACCATAACCAATAGCTACAGTTGCAATTATGGAGTGCCTTTCTGCACGCCAGGTTTCACCATAACCGACAGCTTCACCTATCGCCACTTCACGAAGAGCGATGACAGCTGAACTCAAACTCATTACAGGTTGCAATAAGTCAGCTTGCGGATGCGAGCACGAAAACGGCGTGTTTCCATACAACATAAAACCGGGACGATTCCACTGTAAACGGGAATCCGGCCAGCCTAACAAGCCCGGCGAGTTCGCCATGCTCAACTCCGCACCTAAAGGCTGATTCAACTGCTGCAAACGCTTAAGCTGGAGTTTAGGGCTAGAACTATTTAAATCATCAGCGCTGGCAAAGTGACTGGCCAAAACCATATCACCTTGAACATGATTACAAGCTTCCAGCCGACGATAACACTCAGCGGCTTGCGAGATAGTCACACCTAAGCGATGCATGCCGGTATCAACTTTTAACCAGACAGTTAATGGCGCTGCTGTAGCATTTTGGCAAACCCAGTCTACTTGCTGTGATGTAGACAACATTAACCAAAAATTCAGACTTGCAGCTTCCGCAATTTCATCTGCTGAAAACGGACCTTCCAATAACAAGATAGGCAGCTTTATACCTGCTTGCCTAAGTTCAATCGCCTCTTCAATACAGGCAACACCCAAAGCCGGTGCCACATCAGCCAAGGCCGTAGCTACAGCAACCGCGCCATGACCGTATGCATTAGCTTTTACCACTGGCAAGCACTGTCCTGCGTTAGACAACTCTTCAGCCAAACGGTAATTGTGCAGCAGTGCTTTAAGGTTTATTTCAGCTTTCGCGGGACGGGCCATAAATAGGATTCTTTCGAGTTCTTTCAACAATAAATACACGACAGTATAAGCTAGTCATTACTGTCAACCTACCCTCTGTAGAACCACATCGTTTAATTTCTGATCATACTCACGAAATAATCTTTGTGCTTGCTCAATATTAACGGCTTCAAATTTGATCTTCGCACCTGGTGACAATTGCCCCAGGCGTGGCAGGTCACTGCTAATGACAGCACCCAGCTTGGGGTATCCCCCTATTGTTTGGCGGTCACTGAGTAAAATAATAGGCTGACCATCAGCAGGAATTTGAATGGCACCAAGACAAATCCCCTCGGACAATAACGCCACTGCATCATTGCCATCATCCTCAGCGTCTATGTTGACTTTCGGCCCTTGTAAGCGATAACCCATTCGGTCACTACCCGCAGAGAGTTGATAACTGCTGGCAAAAAAACGTTGCTGCTGATCGTGATTAAAGTAACGATATTGATAACCTAACACTACCCTCAATGTTATCGTTCGGGTAAATGATATGCGCGCGGATTCATCCAAACGTAGCAAATAATCTATTGAATGCGCCTGACAAGGTAATAAATCATTCGCTGCTAAAGCCGCACCTGAAATACCGCCAACGTTTTCACGGACAACGGTTGAAGTACTACCAAACTGCGGCACAATGGCAAAACCGCCAGCGACAGCAAAATAACTCCGACTCCCCTGAGTTGCAAAACCGATGACCAGTTTATCGCCGACCATGACCCGATGAGTCCGCCATAAAGATTTCTGTTTCCCATTGATACTGAAAGGCATATCTGCACCGGCTAACGCTACCACTGTATTGGTATTGGCCACTAACTCCAAACCACCGACAGAGATCTCAATCGCCGTGGCTGACGGTGAATTTTCACAAAGTCTATTGGCCCAATAAAAAGACTCACTATCCATTGGCCCGCCACTGGTCAAACCCAAGCGATGAGATCCATAGCGGCCAGAGTCTTGCAGCAAACTTAAAACACCTGGCTTCAACACGGTAAAACCGTTAGCGCTCATAACTCGCCACCAAGATCCAGGAATTCAAGCTGACTTACTGCTTTAAATTTAACACTATCCCCTACCGCTATCGGCATCACCGGCTCAGCTGCAGGATTAAATAAATCTAGCGGGCAGCGACCAATAATATTCCAACCACCAGGAGAAGGAGCCGGATAAACCGCTGTTTGTTGATCCGCGATAGCCACTGCACCTTTAGGTACTTTGGCTCTAGGTGAGGCCAACCTTGGCATTGCAATGTGACTATCCACTTTACCCAAGTAAGCAAAACCCGGCGCAAAACCGATGGCATAAACACGATACTCGGCCTGCTGATGCAGCTCGATGACTTGCTCCACCGATAAACCTTTGGCTTGTGCTATACGTTTGAGGTCGGGCCCTGTTTGTTGGCTGTAATACACTGGCAAGGTGACCTGTTTTGAAGGTTCTGATTGAATTTGGGTAGTAGCCTGCTGCTCAAGTGCTTTTTCAAGTTGTATTTTAATAGATGCACAATCAATCTTTAACGCATCGTAAACGACTAACAGGGAGGCATAGGAGGGAACGGTATCAATGATATATAGCCCACACAATTTCCTGAACAAAATATCTGCAGCTTTTACTTGTTCCGATAAATGCGGCGCAATAGTATCGCCAAAATAAACAATTAGTGACTGATCGCCAGCCAACTCCACCCGCGGAAAAGAACACGCAGCCACATCATCTATCACCGAATCAAACCATCAACAAGCTGTTTGATTTCTGAAATAACTTTAACCGCTCGCTGATTATCACCATGCACGCATAAACTATCAGCGTCGACAAGTAGTGCTTGACCACTCAAACTGGTGACACTGTTGTGCTGACACAACTGCTGCACTTGCTGCAAAGTTTTCTGTTGATTATGTACAGCGGCTGGATTGCTACGTGCTAGCAACAACCCATCATCGGTATAGCAACGGTCGGCAAAAGCTTCAAACAATAAAGTAATACCGTGCCCGGCGGCTTCTTGTTGATGAATTTGATTTTCTGGAGTGGCCTGTAACATCAACAACAACGCGGGGTACTCAGCTACTGCTGCCATCACGGCACTGCGTAAATCGGCATTACTCATCATATCGTTATACAAAGCACCATGTGGCTTAACATAACTCACCGTCACAGCTAAAGAATCGGCTAAGGTTTTCAGCAAGTTCAATTGCTGATGAATCAAATCAGTAATCTGTTGCCGACTGCAATCCATTGAACGGCGACCAAAGTTTTCCCGATCGGGATAGGATGGATGTGCCCCTACATGAACCCCGTACTTTTTTGCCAACTGTAAAGTACGCAACATTGTGTGCTCGTTACCGGCATGAAATCCACAGGCGATATTAGCTTGATCGATATAGGGCATGACTGCCGCATCAATCTCGTCACTTTCAAACTCACCAAGATCACAATTTAATAGCAACGCAGCACCTTAACTAAAATCATTCAAATACAACCGTCTTATTCCCCAACACAATCACTCTATCAGCTAAATGATTACGTAAAGCGCGTGCTAATACGCTGCGCTCTACATCTTTACCTAAACGCACCAACTCATCTTTGTTGTGGTTATGATTAACACGCACCACATCCTGCTCAATAATGGGGCCTTCATCTAATTCTTGAGTTACATAATGACTGGTCGCACCAATAAGTTTTACGCCTCGTTCAAACGCTTTTTGATAGGGGTTTGCTCCGATAAACGAAGGCAAAAAACTGTGGTGTATATTGATCAAACGGCCGGCAAATTTTTCACATAAGGATGGTGGAATAATTTGCATATAGCGCGCCAATACTATTGTTTCGGCGTTGTGACGCTCAACAATCTCTTCCATTTTGGTAAAAGCGGATTCTTTATCGTTTTTATCCACGGGCACATAGTGGAATGGGATACCATGCCACTCCACCATACTGCGTAAATTATCATGATTAGAAATGACACAAGGAATCTCACAATCCAATTCCCCGCTGTGATAACGATACAATAAATCTGCCAAACAATGCGAGGCATGACTGGCTAGCAGTACCACTTTTTGTTTTACTTCTGAATCACGGATATACCATTTCATCTGATATTCATCAGCAATGATCGCAAAGCGTTGACGAAACTCGGGCAAAGAACAACCCACTGTATTCGCATTAATCACGCAGCGAATAAAAAACCAACCGTTTTCTACATCGGTATGGTTGTTGGCCTCCATTAGGGAGCCACCTTGCTCCGCAATAAAGCGGGTAACACGGGCGACAATACCTACTTTATCCGGACAAGAAATCACCAAACGATAACTGTGTATGGATGTATCACTCATAAACTTCTCATTTATTATTTTGTTTGTTGCTGTCTGATTGTTCTAAACTGGCAATAGCCGCTGCAGCGCAGGCGTTTAAACCGCTAGCATTAGCGCGGCAATGTTCGAAAAGCTGTTGCTTCATCGGCCTTGCCCAAAACCGCTGAATATGATCTGCCACTTTCCCAGCAGCAACAGACTGCTCTTCACCAATAGCAATATTATCTGCAATTTGGTTAGCCATTTTAATCAGGTGATCCAATTCTGTCGCGGACATTATTTACCAATCATTCACATTATCGATTTAAGACTGTTCAGTTAACCGCTGCGCATGGGTATAGACCACATGCCTATTTTCTCTTGAAAACCCTACCAGCGTAATATTGGCCCTATTAGCCATCTCAACCGCGAGCGATGTAGCTGCCGAAACCGTCACTATCACCGCGATATTAGCACGGGCTGCTTTTTGTACAATTTCATAACTAGCCCTGCTCGACATTAATAAAAAACCAGCGGTGTTTATTGTCTCGCAACCCCATAGTGAACCTAGTAATTTATCTAATGCATTATGCCGGCCCACATCTTCAAACAATTGAAGAATGTGACCTTGGTTATTACACCAGGCAGCCCCATGCATCCCGCCGGTATACTTTTGAGCAGGCTGGTGATGCTGCAAACTGGCAGTGGCCAGATCTATGGCACTATGACTTATCAAAAATTGCTGTTCTGGGTTAACCGCCGTTAAATCCAGCGCCACTTGCTGCAATGCCTCAACACCACATAAACCGCACCCCGTGCTGCCGGCCAAGGTGCGACGCCTATCTTTCAGGCGACTAAAACATTGACTGGAGATCTCGATTGCCAGTTCTATGCCCTGCGAGCGATGATGAATTGTTATCTCATAGATGTCTTCCGGCCGATCAATAATACCTTCAGATAAGCTAAAGCCACAGGCAAAATTTTCCAAGTCGGACGGTGTTGCCATCATCACAGCGTGAGAGATGCCGTTATAAACCAGCGCTACAGGAATCTCCACCGCTAGCGTATCAGCTACCGAATTATCACCTTCCGGCCACACCACCACAGCGTGATATAAAGTGCCGTTATTTACAGCGGAGGTGAATTTATCTGGGTTAGACTGCGACATTGTTTATGGTTCTGGCTGCGTTAATAATTTATTTTGTTGCGTATTAAACTGTTCATGCTGAGTTTGCCAGCGGCTAATGCCTGTCACTTTTTTAATGTCTACAGCTGTCACTTTGTACTCGGGGCAATTTGTCGCCCAATCCGAATTATCAGTGGTAATCACATTAGCGCCCGTTTCAGGGTGATGAAAGGTGGTGTAAATCACGCCGGGTTGCACTCTATCCGTTAGCAGCGCAGTCAACACAGTCTCTCCGGCTCGACTGACCACGGATACCCGATCACCATTTAAAATCCCTCTATCCTCAGCATCATGGGGATGTACTTCTAACACATCCTGTGAGTGCCAATCACTATTAGCTGTCCTACGGGTTTGTGCCCCGACATTGTATTGGCTAAGGATTCGACCAGTGGTTAATAACAATGGAAAACGTTTAGTGACTTTTTCATTGGTAGCGACATATTCAGTGATAGCAAAATAACCTTTGCCTCTGACGAATTCATCCACATGCATAATCGGCGTACCCTGTGGTGTTTGATCATTACATGGCCACTGTAATGATCCCTGTTCATCGATACGCTTATAACTAACGCCGCTGAAGGTTGGTGTTAAGGATGCTATTTCATCCATTATTTCTGAGGGGTGACTGTAATTCATTGCATATCCCAATGCATTCGATAACGCTACTGTACCTTCCCAATCGGCTTTACCACCCAATGGCTCCATCACTTTTCTAACTGGTGAAATTCTGCGTTCCGCATTAGTGAAAGTACCATCTTTTTCTAAAAAACTGGCACCCGGTAAAAACACATGGGCAAATTTAGCGGTCTCATTGATAAATATATCCTGCACGATTAAACATTCCAAACTGCGCAATGCCTGCTCAACATGCTGGGTATTCGGGTCGGATTGCGCAATATCTTCGCCCTGACAATAAAGCCCTTTATAGGAACCGGATATGGCAGCATCTAACATATTAGGGATTCGCAATCCCGGCTCATTATCAATGCTAACGCCCCAGACTTTTTCAAACTGCGTTCGCACCGCATCATCAGCGACATGACGGTAGCCGGGCAACTCATGGGGGAAAGAGCCCATATCGCATGACCCCTGCACATTGTTCTGGCCACGCAATGGGTTAACGCCCACGCCTTCACGACCGATATTACCGGTCAACATCGCCAGGTTGGCAATACCCATCACCATGGACGAACCCTGACTATGTTCAGTTACACCCAAACCATAATAGATTGCGGCATTATCGCCCTTGGCATAGAGCCTTGCAGCCTGACGTAATTGCTCAGCGGGGATGCCGGTGATGGCAGCCATCGCTTCTGGTGAGTTTTTAGTTTGACGGATAAATTGCTGCCATTTATCAAACGCCTGCTGATCGCAGCGCTCATCAATAAATGCATCTGCTGCCAAATTTTCGGTGACGATGACATGCGCCATGGAATTAATAAACGCCACATTAGTCCCAGGCAATAAAGGCAAATGATACGCAGCGCTAACATGGGGACTCTTTACTAAATCAATCCGCCGTGGATCCGCGACAATTAGCCGAGCACCTTCCCGTAAACGTTTTTTTAGTCGTGAAGCAAACACCGGATGCGCATCGGTGGGGTTGGCGCCAATCACCAGTATGACATCGGCTTTTTCAACGGAAGCAAAGGTTTGAGTACCCGCCGATTCACCCAAGGTGGTTTTAAGCCCATAACCGGTAGGCGAATGACAGACACGAGCGCAGGTATCAACATTATTATTACCAAATGCTGCTCGTACTAATTTTTGTACGAGATACGTTTCTTCATTGGTACAACGTGAAGAAGTTATACCCCCGACACTGTCTTTACCATATTGCCGCTGAATAGATTTTATTTTGTTAGCGGCAAACGTTACTGCTTCATCCCAGCTCACAAGCTGCCATGGCTGGTCAATACTGTCGCGGATCATCGGCGTGGTGATTCGATCTTTATGGGTTGCATAACCATAAGCGAAACGGCCTTTAACGCAAGAGTGGCCTTCATTGGCTGCACCGCCCTTGTAAGGCTCCATTCGTACAACTTCGACGCCACCAGCCACGGCACTATTATTTTTGACTTCCGCTTTAAACGCACAACCGACACCACAGTATGCGCAAGTGGTAACAACTGAATGCTCAGGCTGACCGCTTTCGATGATCGACTTTTCAGTCAGCGCTACCGTCGGACAGGCCTGTACGCAGGCGCCACAAGACACGCAATCCGAAGCCATAAATGATTGTGCCTGACCGGCTGCAACCACCGAATCAAAACCGCGACCATCAATAGTTAAAGCAAATGTACCTTGTACTTCTTCACAGGCACGCACACACCGCGAACACACAATGCACTGACTACTATCAAAACTAAAATAGGGATTACTGTCATCAATGGCCGCTGTGGAATGATTTTTTGCTGTATTCGTGTAGCGACTATCGGTCACAGCGTATTCCAAGGTTAAATCCTGCAGCTGACAGTTACCATTAGCGGCACAGTTGCCACAGTCCAGTGGATGATCTGAGACGTATAGCTCCAGGACATTGCGACGCAGCTTGGTTAACTTGTCAGTTTGGGTACGCACTACCAACCCTGCTCCACCGGTGTGGTACAGGAGGCCGGATAACCTTTACGTCCGTCAATTTCAACCAGACAAACGCGACAGGAGCCAAAGGCATCGAGTGAGTCAGATGCACACAATTTTGGAATATCAATATTGGCGAGCGCTGCTGCACGCATCACCGAAGTACCCGCAGGCACCGTGACAGCCTGGCCATTTATCTGCAGTGTCACCGGCTCAGTAGTAGTGACAACCGCAGGCGTACCGTAATCTTTGGCTGGATCGAAAAACTGCAACATTAAACGTCACCTTGCGAAATGTTGTTCAGGCCGAAATCTTCAGGAAATTGCTTTAATGCACTTAGCACAGGAATCGGCGTCATCCCACCCATCGCACACAACGAGCCATTGGCCATGGTATCGCAAAGATCTTCTAATAATTCACGACTGGATTCCGCATTATCACCGCCGCGAATGGTGTCGATAAGCTCTACGCCACGGCTTGAACCAATGCGACAAGGAGTACATTTACCACAAGACTCAACGGCGCAAAATTCCATAGAAAACTGTGCCTGCTCACTCATATCGACCGAGTCATCAAACACTACCACACCGCCATGCCCCAATACTGCATCCGCTGCAGTAAAGGTTTCATAATCCAATGCTATGTCCAATTGATCAACAGATAAATAAGCCCCCAACGGGCCGCCAACCTGCACCGCCTTAATAGGTTTTTCGGTTCGAGTGCCACCACCAAACTGATTAAGCAATACACCCAAACTTGTGCCAAAAGCCAATTCAACCAGCCCGGCTCGTTTTACATTGCCCGCTAATTGAAATGCCAGGCTGCCACGAGAACGGCCCATACCATATTGCTGATAAGCGTCAGCGCCATGAGCAAAAATCCACGGCACTGTCGCCAGCGAAATAACATTGTTAATGACTGTCGGCAAACCGAATAAACCTTTTATTGCTGGCAATGGCGGCTTGGCTCTGACCATGCCGCGCTTGCCTTCCAGACTATCCAGCAAAGCCGTTTCTTCGCCACAAATATAAGCACCGGCACCTAAACGTACTTCCAGTGAAAAAGAATGCTCACTGCCAGCAATATTGTCGCCCAAATAATTGTGTTGCTGCGCAATAGCTATGGCCTGCTTCAGTTGCTGATGCGCCAACGGATATTCTTCACGTAGATAAATATAACCGTGACTAGCACCAACCGCTAAACCAGCGATAATCATACCTTCAATTAAGCTCAATGGATCCGACTCCATTAACATGCGATCAGCATAGGTGCCTGAGTCACCCTCATCGGCGTTACAAACAATATATTTTTGTGTTGCTACCGTATCTAACACTGTCTGCCATTTAATCCCGGTAGGAAACGCAGCACCGCCACGACCCCGTAGTCCCGAATCTTTTACAGCATCGACCAACTGTTGCGAAGACAACATCAACGCTTTTTCCAAACCAATAAAGCCACCTGATTGGCGATAATCCGCTAACGATAAGGGATCGATCACACCCACGCGAGCAAAGGTTAATCGTTGTTGATTTTTGAGATAAGCAATCTCATCAGTTAAACCTAAACAGAGCGGATTCTGCTTATTACCCAGCCAACACTCGCCATCAATAAAATCTGCAAGTGCATCTAAAGTCACTGGGCCGTAGGCCATACGACCTTGCTCAGTGTCGACCTCTATCATCGGCTCTAACCAGTAAAGACCACGACTACCATTACGCACAATCTCTACAGCTATTTGCTGATCGTCAAAGTAAGCTGCCAACTTGGTAGCGATTTTATCTGCCCCTAAAGAAACACTTGTTGTATCGCGAGGAATATAAATTTTTGCAGTCATACCCTAAACTACCCTAATCGCAGTGGTGCTTAGTTCATCAATGATTGCGTCAAAACTACTGGCCGACACATGACTGTAGACCGCATCGCCAACCCGCATCGAAGGTGAACAAGCACAGTTTCCCAAACAATAAACCGGCTCCAAATAAAATTCACCATCCGCCGTGGTTTGATGGTAATCAATATTTAATTGTGATTTAGCATGCTGCTCTAACTGACGGCTACCCATCGCCTGACACGACTCCGCGCGACAAATTTGTACTGTATGCCGTCCTACCGGCTGAGTTTTAAAATAATGATAAAAACTGATAACGCCATGCACCTCTGCGCGCGATAGATTTAAACCATCAGCAATTATTGGCACAGCGCCGGCCGGAATAAAACCGATTTCATTTTGCAGCGCATGCAGGATCGGCAACAAGGCACCGGGCATTGTAATATGTTGATTAACTATTGTACTAACCACACCGGCATCAAATGGATAATCAGTAGTCACATGCTCATTCACAACAGTAGTTTCCAAAATTAATAGGCGATAATTAAGTATAGACAGATTTTACCGATTTATTATGTCATTATCCGCTGCCAGCGTGACGCGCCGAAACGGCCACACTCACATGAAAAATAATTAACCCAATACTGCTCCCAGTGACTGCCCCATGAAACCCTATTTAATGCTGTTGCCATTTATTTTTTCCGGGACAAGCTCAGCCGCAGAAACCTTTGAAGCCTGCCTGCTGTCTCAATTACAACAAGCCGCTGACAATACCACCGTCAAAACGATTCGTAATGCTTGTAAACAAAAGTTAGACGCTGAGCCCACTATCAGCGAGCAACAAGTCACAGCGTCAACAACACCCGTGACCACTGCAGAGGAAGCGGTGAGCTATCGATTAGAAAGCGAGGATAGAACAGAATCCAATCCGTTCACGATGAGCTCATACCGCCCCAATTACATGCTGATCGCTACCTATAACGATAATATTGATAGCGGCACCTGGAATAATATTTTTCCCGAGGCTGAAATGGACGCCGTCGAGGCGAAATTCCAACTCAGCTTTAAAACCCGGATTGCTAAAGGCGTATTAGGTGGCGAATTATGGGGAGCTTATAGCCAACAATCCTGGTGGCAGCTTTACAACTCGGATCAATCAGCTCCGTTTCGTGAAACCAATTACGAACCCGAAATTTTCCTGCGCTGGGATACTGACTTCGACATCGCCGGTTTCAATAACAGCGTAGTCAGCATTGGCTTCAATCATGAATCCAATGGTCGTGGTGAATTGCTGTCACGCAGCTGGAACCGAATCATTACCAGTACCACCTTTGCTAAAGACAATCTGCTAGTCATCGGCCGTGCCTGGTATCGACTTCCCGAGGACGAGGAAGACGACGACAATCCGGACATTCTGGAATATATGGGTTACGGAGACCTTCAGCTCACCTATAAATGGGATCAGCAAAACCTCGGCGTCACTCTGATGAATAATTTGCGCAAAGATAATAAAGGCGCCATCCAATTAGACTGGACTTTTCCTGTGGGGGACCGCTTTAAGGGCTATATACAGTATTACAACGGTTATGGAGAAAGCCTGATTGACCACGATGTGATCGTTCGACGTATAGGTGTCGGGGTCTTATTAAATGACTGGCTGTAACCTGCTAGCAGCCAGCCATTTTAAGGTAGAAGTGAAATTAGTTGCTGTAAGGCACTAGCCAATCCCAGTGCCTTTGAATGGAGAAACTTTAAACGTATTGATCGACCAATGACGACTGACTAATTACTACCGCCTGCTCACTTAAATCGTCAACCTGCTCTTCAGTTGCCATCAAATTATCTGCAGTACTACTATTATTAGCGCCGTCAGTTTGTGACCCTTCAGCGCCTGAGCGCTGCTGCTGGGCTTGCTGGTCGGAAACATCCACATCAGCTAAATCCAAACCCTGACTTTCCATCATTTCACGCAGCCTTGGCAAACCTTGATCAAGCGCATCACGCACGACCCCATGGGAACTGGTAAAAACCACGCTGGTTTGATCACCGCTAGAACTGATACGAACTTGCAAAGGGCCTAGCTCCGGTGGATCCAAAGCGATTTCAGCCTTGGAAACATTCTGCGAGCTCATCCACATTACTCGCTGCATGACAGTCTCACTCCACCCCTGCTTACCGACTTCGACAGGCACTGAAGTATGCACAGTGCTGGTAGCAGCTGCAGCTCTCGCCGCTGGCGTGTTATCCGTACGCAATGGGCTGGCAGAGTCAATAGTATCATCGCTTACCGCAGCAGCCACGGACTCAGTAATCAGCTTACCTGCTGTGGATTGCTCCATCACCGCTTTAAACGCATTACTGCTGTTCGCGGCAACTGCTCCAGCCAAACCGGCTTGCTGCAATACATTGTTAGTCTGCACTACAGCAGCCTCAGCCCCCCCGGCAACCGTGGTTGACATAGGCGACGTCGCCGCTGCTACAGTCACAGAGATATCAGCAGGTGTTGCCAGCAACCCTTGTGACGCCCCAGCTGCGGAAATATCAGCCACGGGCCCCGCCACTGATGACGGCATTACCCCCGAGCTACCCGGTTGAGCAAAACCCTGCGATGCAGTATTAGCCGGTTGCGATCCAACCTTACTAGCACCATTGGTCATTTGGGGTGTATTGGCAGGTACCCCGCCACTACTAATAACTGCCGATGCCGCATCGACATCCAATGCATCGTCGGCTGCAATAGCTATTGGAGTAACCGCTTCATCACCCGTCAGTGGATTTTCATCGGTTGCAATCAACGCTGATGGCTCCGTAGCAGCCTGCAGACTTAAAGTCGCAGCACCTTGATCACTGCTGGAATTCGCCCTCCCTAAGACAGTCATACCAGCATTGGCAGCGGTCGAAACGATATCCGTCGTGAGCTCTGGCGGCAAGCCAAGGCCATCAACTGGCAAGCTTTTGCCGCCGGCAGCGGCAAACAACGTCACAGGGCTATGAGCAGCAAATATGGGTATTGAGGGAATGGAAGCTGGACTGGAAACTACCGCAGCGGCCTGCGTGGTCGGCACATTATTTTCGCTCAGCTGCCGCCCCATTATATTGGAAAAGTCTTTATTATTGAGTGACTTGGAGGCAGCTAGTGACGCATCCAGGGACTTACCCCGATCAGCACTGGCAGCTAGATCCACCTTACCCAACAAAGGATTTGAACTAAGTCCCTGACCTGTAGAGTTCATTGTATTCCCCAAAATTAATCATCATATAAGTGTGACTAACGGGATAAATGCAATTACATGGCCAACATTACAGATTTAGCAAAAACAACACTGACCTGAATCTTATAAGCGGCTTTGATAGGGTGTTTTGACAACGAGACTTTATAACGAGGCCAGCACCGTTTTGACCTGTTCATATTCGGCCTCGATACTGACCAGTAATTCTGCACAGCCGTCGCTGCTACCCTGAAAGCCAATTTCTTCCATGGAACGACACAATTCAGTCAGGCGAATGGCAGCCATATTACCCGCACTACCTTTGAAACTGTGAGCCGCGCGCCGAATGGCTTCTGGATCCGCACTGGCTACAGCAGCTTTAATACCTTCAATACGTAAAATACTGTCACTGGTAAACGTATCTATCAACAACGAAAACTCTTCACCCATCACCGCTTGTAGCTCTTTCAAAGCCTCTAAATCGATGTGATCTGTTGCCTGCTCCATTGCACACCCTCTTATTATTGATCAAAATCAAACCTGGTTTCTTAATTTCTTAGCCTAGACGATATCAAGGCCCTAGTCGATGATTGGTTAGCACAATCAATCACCCCAAACAAATGTGGCACAGACCCTATTACCCCGACCAAAAAATTCTACAGACTCACAGATCGAAAGCAATAGATTGATGCCGCGCCCTGAATACGGCTGATCGGGTGAGCCCATTAACAACCCCTGATGATTAAAACCCTCACCACTATCTTCCACGATGATACGTAAAACACCGCCATGGCGACTGCCTTTATAGTCCAGCTCCACACTAATTAAACCCTCGGTAAGCTGCTCCAGCCGCTCCTTGCGTAATTGATAATATTGGTTAAAACCCTCAGTGGAGTCTTTCATTGCAGACTCCAGTTTTAAAACGCCATGCTCTAAGGCATTGGCATAGAGCTCCGCCATGACCGTATAGATTTGGCCTCCAGAGTTACGCAAAAAAGGTACACTCATTAATACGTACAGTAACATTGGCAAAGGATCAAAATCACGTAGTGTATCCGGCCGCAGTTGGTAATTGAGCGACCAATCTCTTGGCCCTGCTTGCTGCTCACCAATAATCTGGGGGCGCTCAACCTTAAATTGCTCTGGAGGGACCATTTTTACTTCAACTAACGAAATGTCATCACCAACGGAATCCTCTGCAATAAAAGAGTTAACAGCGATATTCAATTCCGTAAATAAATTCTCAGCATCGGTATTATCTTCAAAAACCTGAACCAGTCGCGGCTCACCAAACATCTCACCACTTTCATTGGTCGCTTCATGGATGCCATCCGACCACAAATACAATCGATCATCCGTTTCAATCCCATAGGTCATCACACTATTATTAAAATCCAGTTGTGCACGGACACCCAAGGGGAGATGTTGGGAAGCAAGCCGGGTAATATCCGCTGATGATGGCCGATATATAAATGCATCTGGTAAACCGCCATTCCACACCCGCATGGTTGCAGCAGTAAAATTAATTTCAGCCATAATGGCACAACAAAATACACCTACCGGCAACACTTCATGCAATTTACTATTAATTTCTGCCAAAATATCCTGCATGGAAAAGCCTTTTTCCAACATGCTATAAAAGCTTTGTGCCAAAGGCATAGCACCGATTGCGGCATCCAAACCATGGCCGGTAAAATCTCCTAACAAAACCACTAAGTGACCAGCAGAACTAACACCAGCCAAGGCTACATCACCATTAAAAATAGCGATGGGCGATAACGCATACTTAATATTAGAGGCATCAAGACACCCTTCATGGGCGACTTTATCAAACACTCTTTTCGCGACTTCCTGCTCACGAAGCAAGCGATCATTGTGAGCAGAAATTTCATCACGCTGCGACTTAACCGTTCTATGCATTTCGCGCATGCGTGAAAATGCATTAATTTTGGCTTGTAAAATGACGCTATTATAAGGCTTGGATAAAAAATCATCCCCGCCAGCATCCAGACAACGGGCTAGCGAATCAGCTTCTTGTAACGAGGTGAGAAAAATAATCGGCACAAAATCTTCACCCGCTAACTGTTTGATTTTTTGCGCGGCCTCAAAGCCATCCATTCTGGGCATCAGCGCATCCATCAATACAATGCTTGGTGATTGCGCTAGAAAAACATCAACGGCCTCAAGGCCATCGCTAGCAACCACGACCTCATGGCCCTGCTTTTTCAGAATAGTCTGGAGTAGTAAGCGATCAGTATTGCTATCATCAGCAATGAGAATTTTAATCTTACCGAGGGGACTGGAATTTAACATAGCAGCACGGGCTCATCTATAGAGACTGAATGGATAAGCCCTGGGATACTGAATAGCCGAGCCGAGCTACTTAATTTTAAAGAGTTGTTCAAAATTAGAAATTGAAAGGATCTTTTTCACATCATCATTACAATTAGCAATACTGATATTTGCACTGTCACCACCAGCATAATCTCTTAACAACAACAACATCCCCAAGGCTGAACTATCCAAATAAGCGGTTGCGTTCATATCCACCACATAGCTATCTGGCTTAGTGGCCAAACCTTCATAGGCGCGACGAAATTCCTGATGCGAACTAAAGTCAAAGCGTCCTTCAATAGTAATAGTTAGTTCGTTGGAATCTGCCGTAATTGAAGAAGAGATTGCCATAGCTGGGCTCCGTTATAAACTTGAGAGTATGTTGAAATCTATCAATGAATATAGACCATAGCCAAGAAAATACACAAGCGAATCAATAAATTGAAATAAGCTAATACCCATTAACCAAGCCAGAAAAGCTAATCATGGTCAGAAGGATATTTACGATCATCCTGTTCACGTTGCAGTTTTTTATCCTCAGACGCCTGTTCTTGATGCTGCTTGCGCTCAATCAGAGATTGCATATTTTTATGCCGTGAATATTGCTGCTGCCAGAGCGCTCTGGCCTGATCTTGTTGCTGTTCAGCCAGCACCTGTCGCTCTTGCTGGGTTTCCCCCACCTGCTCCAGATTATGATAAAAACGCTGGAAATTAGCCAACTTGGCTACATTAAGCTGTTGCGCAACGGACTGTTGAAATTGATTGCCGTATTCAGCCTTATACTGATCAAGCTGTTGCAACTGCGCTTTCTGCGCCTGCACTAGCCGAATCGCATTGGCGAGCTTCTCCGCTGCCTGCTGCTCTTTTAGCTTAGCCAGCCTAAGTACTGTCTGTAAGCGTTTAGAGGGTTTTTCGGCCATGGCACTCTACCGGCTCAACGTGCTTTTACTGCAGGCAACTCAGCCTGCTGAGTTGCAGCTGGTTTGGGAGGGGTTAAGATACTTTTTAGCTCCGCAACACTCATTGCCACACTCATGGATTCTTTCAGCCCTTGCTGTAAGAATTTTTTAATAGCGGGCAAGCGCTCTATCGCCGCATCCGTTTCCGGGTCACTCCCTGCCACATAAGCTCCAACACTGATTAAATCGCGGCTTTGTTGATAGCGAGAATACAAATGCCGCAACCGCTGTGCCGATGCTAAATGCTCCGGCGCAACAATATTAGGCATTGCACGGCTGATTGAACCTTCGATATCGATTGCCGGATAGTGCCCCTCATCAGCCAGCGCCCGTGACAGCACCACATGACCATCGAGTATGGCTCGGGCAGCATCAGCAACCGGATCTTGCAGGTCGTCTCCTTCAGTCAGCACCGTATAAAATGCGGTGACAGACCCCTTGCCTTCAGCATCGTTGCCTGCCCTCTCTACCAGCTGTGGAATTTTTGCAAATACCGATGGCGGGTATCCTTTAGTGGCTGGCGGCTCGCCAATGGACAGCGCAATTTCACGCTGCGCTTGAGCATAGCGGGTTAAGGAATCCATTAATAACAGCACATGCTTACCTTCATCGCGAAACTGCTCCGCCACCCGGGTCGCCAGCATCGCCGCTCGCATCCTCATTAATGGCGCATCATCTGCGGGGGATGCTATCACCACTGAACGCCGCAACCCTCCTCATCCAGCACTTGCTCAATAAATTCTTTGACCTCACGACCACGTTCGCCCACCAGCCCCACCACCACCACATCGGCCTCGGTAAATTTGGTCATCATACCCAATAAAACACTTTTACCAACGCCACTACCTGCAAACAAACCCAGCCGCTGACCTCGCCCCACAGTTAATACCGAATTAATTGCGCGGATACCAACATCTAACACTGTTGAAATCGGCTTGCGCTCCAACGGGTTAATTAATTCAGCCTGCATATCCACGGTTTGTGTATTACCTAGCGGCCCTTTACCATCCAAAGGCCTACCCGCACCATCTATCACTCGACCTAATAATTCCATACCCGCTGGAATTTTATCGTCGCTACCAATAGGGACAACGCGTAAGCCGGGTTTTAAATGCGCAACAGGCTCGATTGGCATTAAAAATAATTTGTGCTCAGCAAAACCAACCACTTCAGCTTCTATACTTCGTTGGTCGGTATTCAAGATTAAACAGCGACAACCAATCGCCAGCTCCAGACCAACGACCTCAAGAGTCATACCTACTACTCGGACTAACTGCCCGGAAATATGGGGATGAGCAAGATGATGCTCAGAAAGCTGATACTGTGCCAAGCGATCAGTAAACGGACGACGCGGTTTAATAGCAGCCATAACATTCAAGCTTCATCATCAGCCGAGCCCAAACGCTGCTTGGCCGCTTGCGCCAACTCGGCGTAGCGACGCTCAACAATTTCATTCACTGCTTGCTGGAATTGCTCTTCCAAAGTGAAATCGACAACACTGTACTGGCTGCGAACTTGACAACCACCCGGCGTAAGATTTCGCTTGACCTGAAGCTGCCAATTAGAAGGGATTTCGTCAGGCTCCGCAGTTAATAATTTATGGTCCTGTTCACTCAAAAAAACAGTGATATTACTAGCGTCCATTGGCAGCATGGCGACGGCTTCAGTAACGATTTGCAAGATCTGCGAACTATCGATGGTTAATTCGCGTCGCAATACTGCCGATGCAATACAGGTCGCAACATTCATCAATGCCTGCTCGACTTCGTCATCCTGACCCGCTAAAAAATTATAAATTTCTGCAACCGCAGCCTGCAAACCTTGAGATTGTTTTTTTACCGTTTGGCTAGCTGCTTGCATACCTGCTTGATGGCCTTCAGCATGGCCTTTTTGATAACCCTCTTTACGCGCTTGCTCACTGACATCGTTGTAAGCCTGACTGGAAATTTCTTCAAGCTGTGCTGCAGTGATTGAACTATAAATAACTTCGTTTTTATCAACATTAATCAACTCACCACGAGGACCGCGGTTTTGTAGTTTTTCGACCTTAACGATCTGGCCATCCTTAACTTCAGGAATTTGCCAAGCGCCATAAGCACTGGATTGATTGGAAGGAATTCGCGTCACAAGTTACTACCTGGTTTACAAAAGATTGAGCATTGATTTAGAATCACGTTAATACCTTGGTTCAAGTATTAAACCATTTCTTCACCGCTACCACCCAACATTATCTCGCCGGCATCGGCCATGCGACGAGCAATAAGCAGAATTTCTTTCTGTGCACCTTCAACTTCGCTGAGTTTGACCGGCCCTTTGGCCTCCAAATCATCACGCAGTAATTCAGCAGCACGTTTCGACATATTGCCAAAGATTTTTTCCTGCAACTCTTCGTCAGAACCTTTGAGAGCAAGAATAAGCACTTCAGAAGAGACTTCGCGCAGCAACGCTTGAATTCCACGATCATCAACAGCTTTCAGGTTATCAAAGACAAACATTTGATCCTGAATAGTCGCACCCATATCCTCATCAATTTCTTTAATCGACTCCATCAATTCAGATTCAATACTGGTATCGAGGTTATTCATAATTTCGGCGGCCACTTTAGTACCACCCATCGCTTTAGCTTGTGAACCGGCGTTACCTGAGAATTGTTTTTCCAGAATGGTATTCAATTCTTGCAAGGCGGAAGGCTGTACCGCATCCAGTGATGCAACCCGCATGATAATATCCAGTCGCACTTTTTCTGGCAGGTTGGTTAATACTTCAGCGGATTGATCGCCATCGAGATGCGCAATAACAATCGCCTGAATCTGCGGGTGCTCATTGCGAATAATGTCAGCCACCGAACGCGGGTCCATCCATTTCAAGGTATCCAGACCACTGGTATTGCCACCCAAAAGAATACGGTCAACCAATGATCCCGCTTTGTCTTCACCAAGCGCTGCTACCAGCATATTGCGAATATAGCCATCCGAGCCCATCCCCAAGCCGGTGATATTACGCGCTTCTTCGAGAAAGTTGCCCATCACAAATTCAACGTGGCTCTGAGGCACATTTTCTAACGCCGTCATTGCAGAACCTATACGCTGCACATCTTTAGGGCCAAGATGCTTTAACACTTCTGCCGCCTCGGCCTCTCCCAGTGACATCATTAAAATCGCCGCCTGATCCAATGTGGTCAGATTAATCTTGGCTTTGTTTGCGTCGTTACTCACTCGATACTACCCACTTCTTCACTACTTGCGCCACTCGGCCAGGGTCATCAGCAATCAACCCTTTGACTGCATTGAGTTGCTGATCATAACTCTCACTGGGCCCAGTTAACATTAAACTATCACCTCCTGATAAAGTCACTGTTTCATCAGACAAATCGGCGCCTAAATCTCCCGATAATTCACCTAGCGCACGCTGCGCTTCCATCTCACGCATATTTTTGGAAGTATCAGTCAAACCCCGCATCGCCGGCCTCAGCACCAAAATCGCCATCAACAGTACAAACAAAAAACCGGCTAATTGCTTCACATAGCTAAACAGCTCAGGCTGCTGCCAAATGGGGACTTCTTCAAACGGCACTGGCTCAACTACTTCTTTAGGAATAAAAGCAGAATTAACGATATTGACACTATCGCCACGGGTCGCATCAAACCCTACGGCATCCCGCACCAGTGTCGCTAATTGATCCAGCTCCGCATCTGAAAGCGGCTCCGAACTCACCTCACCGGTTTCCGCATCAGTCGATGCGGCGTTATCAACTAACACGGCAACCGACAAACGATTTAACCGCCCTACCTGATGCCGCGTATGACTGATAGTGCGATCTAATTCATAATTACGAACTGATTGGCGGCGGCTCGTTCCTGCACTCGCTATACCACCCGCCCCCTCGCCAGGGCCCGCTTCTTCCGGTGCCTGCCCATCGGCCGGAGGCTGATTGCTCAACGCACCCGGTATCCCGCCAGCACCACCACTACCACGGGCCTCCTCAACGGTTTGTTCGCTGCGAATAGCGGGTAAGTCAGGGTTAAACAGCTCATCGGTTTGTTCTACTTGAGTAAAATCGATATCGGCACTGACTTCAGCACGAAACCGATCCGGACCTAACACAGGCTCCAATATTGAACTGATACGTTTAACTAAACGGGACTCAAGCTGGTGTACATAGTCCAGTTGCTTATTGGCCATCGCCATATCTTTATCGACATCAAAGTTGGACAGCAAGTTGCCGCGCTGATCAACTACCGTCACATTATCAATGGTTAACGCAGGAATACTAAAGGCCACCATATTGGCTACCGCTCGCACCTGTTCGCTGCTAAGCCCGTTACCGGTGTATAAATCCAGGAATACTGACGCCGTCGGCTTACGCACGTCGCGAATAAAGGCTGATGTTTTTGGCAGGGCCAAGTGTACACGGGCTGCCCTTACCGCTCGGATACTGGCAATAGTTCTTGCTAACTCCCCTTCAAGGCCACGCTTGAAACGCGCATTCTCCATAAATTGGCTAGTACCCAGCGGCTGCTCTTTATCGAGCATTTCGAAACCGAAGCTACCGTCAGGCGAGATACCCGCCCCCGCCAGCTTTAAGCGTGCGTTATGTATTTGATCAGCGACCACCAATAAGGCGCCGCTGTTTTCATCAACTTTGTAATCAATTTGATTGCTCTGCAAAATATTGAGCACATCGGAGGGGTCCATCTTATCGAGGTTGGCGTAGAGCGGCTTATAATCTTCACCTTGAGACCAAAGCACCACAGCAAACCCAATCGCCACGCTGGCCGCTAAGCCAATCATCAACCCTAGCTGACGAAATATACCTAAACCACTTATCCCTTGCAGGAAATCACTCTGTGGTGGCGCTGCATTATCGGGTAACGCTGCCATTCTTAACCTCTTAACGACTACTTAATGATGATTCGGTTATTGTTTTACTAACTACCAGCTTGCTGAAAAAAAATAACGGCTAACAATACTGCTACGCGATATAGCCGCTAAATTGGCATATTCATCACATCCTTGTAAGCCTCAACCAGCTTGTTACGTACCTGTGTAATCGCCTGAAATGAGACCGACGCTTTCTGGGATGCCACCATCACCTGGGTTAAACTCACCCCGGCATCACCCTGTTGGTAAGCAGTAGCCAGTGCTGCCGACGTTTTCTGTGTTTCATTCACCGAGTTCACGGCATTGCCAAACATCTCGCTGAAACTGGGAACACTATTACTCCCCTCAACGCGGTTGCTACCTCCGACTTTTAACGCCGCTTCAACATCAGAGCGCGGATTGATAGTGTTAGCAGAAACATCAACCCCTGCCTGCGCCTTCATGTCACGCATTTGCATCAACAAAGAATTTATATCGGTTCGGTTAGAGACATTCATGTGTAATACCTGGAGCAAACAGAGTAAATGATCCTGACCCAAGTCAAACTACTGACACCCAACAGGAGGCTAGCCTCAACAGCGTTGTGAACCAGCGGTAACCATCGACAAGTAATTGACAGATTGGAGACTCAGAGCCGCTTAACGGTAGGAAATTGCATAATTCGGGCCAACTTGATGGCATGGCTTTGCAAGGCAGTGAAAACACTGTCTTTAGTGATAAAGCGATGTGAAACGATAAAGGTTTGGATCGGATAACTGGATACTGGCAAGTGAAAAATCACCAGCCAATTACAGACGAATGTATTCGAAAAGTGACTATTAAAGAATCAACTGCGAGGAGATTCAACTAACAATTGGGCAAAATCGGCCGCCGCAATGGGTCGACTGAACAAATAGCCCTGTAACAAATCGCAGCCCATTTTCTGCAACAGCTGCTGCTGCAAAGCAGTCTCAACCCCTTCTGCCACTGAGGTTAAACCCAGCTCATTACAGATACTAAGAATGGAGCGCACAATAGCCTGGTCATTGCCCTCTTCGGTACAATGATCAATAAATGATTTATCAATTTTCAGTACGTCAATGGGTAGTTGTTTTAAATAGGCTAGCGACGAGTAACCGGTACCAAAGTCATCAATTGAGAAACTAATACCTAACTGGTTTAAAGTAGCCAAAACCAGCCCCACCCGCTCAACATTTTCAACCAGTACATTCTCAGTGATTTCAAATTCGATTAACGACGCGGGTAATTCACTGACAGCCAGCGCGGCTTCGACCTGCTCAACAAAATGTGCTTCCAATAACTGCTTGGGACTGATATTGATAGCGAGCCGCATATCACTGTGCCATAGACCGTCACGCATCCATTGCGCCAATTGCTGAAAACTGCTTTCCAACACCCACAAACCCACTTGCGAAATCAAGGCCGAGCCTTCCAATACCGGAATAAATTCAGCCGGCGAAACGGCGCCAAAGTCCTGATTATTCCAGCGCAGTAATGCCTCTGCTCCCATTAAAGTGTTATCACGCATTGATACTTTTGGTTGATACACCAGTGACATTTCATCTCGACTAATGGCACCACGTAAACTGTTTAACAGCTGCAAGTGACGCGCCGCTTGTTGACTCATTTCGGTTTCGAAAAAGGTGTAATTATTCCGTCCCTTGCGCTTACTCTCGTACAGAGCAAGATCGGCCTGCCTTAATAACTCATCCTCACTGCATTGATCACTATTAAATAATGTTATCCCAACGCTACAGGTTAAGGAGTATTCAGTATCATCGAGCTTGAAAGGATCTTGTAGTAATAATTGCAACGAGCGCGCAACCTGGGCTGACATTAATTGTGACTGTTCGTAATCAGGATCCAATGCTTCTAATAGCACCACGAACTCATCGCCACCAAACCTAGCTAATGTGTCATATTGGCGTAAGCGCGCCTGTAAACGTTTTGCAAATTGCGCCAACACGATATCGCCAAAAGAATGCCCCATGGAGTCATTGATATCTTTAAAGTGATCCAAATCAACAAAAAACACTGCATTGTATTGCCTGGTTCTATTGGCCATACTAATTTTTTGCTGCAAGCGGTCTTGAAAATAATTGCGATTAGGTAAATCCGTTACCGCGTCATAATAAGCTTGACGAGTGATTAATTCTTCACGCTGAATACGCTTGGTCACATCACGTACAAAAGAGGTATAGCCAACCAATTGTTGATCGGCCAAACGCATTGGCACACTAGTCCATTCACAGTTAATGGTTTTACCATCACCTGTTTGGCTGGCTAGCGTTGCGGTTAAAAAATGCTCTGCCGCAGTCAATTTTTCAAAATACTCTACTCCCTGCTGCAACATGGATAGCTTCGAGAAATTCTGGCCTAACATGGCAGCACTGGGGCGACCAAATATTAATTCGGCAGCGGGGTTCCAACGACTAATGCTGAAATCGATATCCCACTCAATAATACCCAACGGGCTGCGATCAAAATGTAAATCCAGTCGCCGCCGGGATTCGATCAACGCTTGTTGTTGCTCATCGAGTGAACAGGACTGCTGCAAGTTTTGATAAGCGGTTTGGTAATTTCGTAAACAAGTTGTCCACATAAAAATCATATATATGTAACACAGGCTAACCAGCCACCAACCCGTTTGCTTATCCAAAAAATAGAGTGCAGTAGACAGCGGCACCAGACAACTGGCCATAAAAAATATAAAAGCCAAAGGTGTTAATGACAGCGTGCTGGATGCCCCGGAACAGACACCTGCTATGGCAATAATAAAAAACAATTGGTGTGCCATAGAATCTGCTGGCATCAACCACAATACAGCGTACCCCCAGACCAAACCAGTGATAGCAGCAAACACTGTGTGCCAAAACAGCCAAGCAAGTAATGACCGGGACAACGGCGCGCGCAGATATTGCAAATAGAATTGATAGCGGACAATTGATATCAGCACAGCGGCCCCAAACCACAACCACGCATGAAAACCCACATCTTCAAGCGGCGACAGCATTAACGTATTCAGCAGCACCAACAACAATGAGCTGGTAATAGCTATAGGATAAAATCCAAATACCGTTTTAAGTTGTCCTGGCAAAATCTGCGAGGCAGCGGAAAATAACATCAATAAAAAACTCTTCGCAACGGGCTAATCGAAGACAAAAGTATAGTGCGGGATCAGTTATATTCCATTTATGGCTATATAATCGGCGCTATGTTGATAAGCAAGGATAAATTATAGGCAGCAATCAGGCTTTTAAAGCATCAATAAAACGTACCACATCGACTGCCGACGCAGTAATTTCTGCCTCAGCAAAAGCATATTCTTCTCGCTCTCCGGCGCGGTCAACACGAAGGCTGGAAAAATCAAATAAGTTGGCATCAGCCAACTGCGAGGGCGCTACGTTTTGTAGCGCGCCAAAAATACTAGCGACTCTGCCAGGCTGTGTTTTTTCCCAACCTTGCAACATGGTTTTGATATTTTGTCGCTGCAAATTTTCTTGAGAGCCACACAAGTTACAGGGGATGATAGGAAACTGTTTCAGCTGTGCATACTCTTCCAGATCGGCTTCCTTACAGTAAGCCATAGGGCGAATCACCACATTGCGTTTGTCATCGGCTAGCAACTTAGGTGGCATTGCCGATAATTTAGAACCATAAAATAAATTCAAAAACAGCGTTTCGACAATATCATCGCGATGGTGGCCCAGTGCAATCTTGTTACAGTTAATTTCTTCAGCAAAGGCATAGAGTGTTCCACGCCGCAAACGCGAACAGAGGCCGCAAGTGGTTTTACCTTCAGGGACTTTTTGCTTAACCACAGAATAAGTGTCTTTCTCAACGATATAGTACTCAATATCTAACGCATCAAGATAAGTTGGCAATACAGTCTCGGGAAAACCCGGTTGCTTCTGGTCCATATTGACTGCCACCAGCTCAAAGGCTACTGGCGCACTGCGCTGCAGGTTCATCAATATATCAAGCATGGCATAGGAATCTTTGCCGCCGGAAAGGCATACCATAACCCGGTCCCCCGCTTCAATCATGCGGTATTCCTCGATCGCCTGCCCGACATAGCGACGCAGCCGCTTTTGCAGCTTATTGAATTCGGTTTTCTCTTTTTTCGACAGTTCTAACACGCTATTACCACCCGGTTTCTGTGTGCGGCGCATTCTACGCAATTTTGCTGAAAAAATCCGCAACAAGGAAATCGCTATTGATGATTAATTAGGCTGGAAATTTAACCGGCAAATCACTAGAATTGCCCCCGATTTTAAGGCATTCGGCTCCACACCCGCCCAATGCGGCCTTACCCGGCCCAGGTAGCCACTCGTTGCGAGACCCGCAACGTTGAAAGACTCCCTGCCCGCAAACCCGATTCAGGGCTACCCTTTAACGATGGTAGCTAAAATAAGCAACATTCCAACTACAGGACTCAACCCATGAAACAACCCGTTCGCGTTACCGTTACAGGTGCAGCAGGCCAAATTGGCTATGCACTGTTATTCCGCATTGCCTCTGGTGCCATGTTAGGTGCTGACCAGCCTGTTATTTTGCAATTACTGGACATCACTCCTGCTTTAGAGGCCCTGGAAGGGGTAAAAATGGAACTGGACGATTGTGCCTTTCCATTGTTAGCGGGTGTGGTATGTACGGATGATCCGAATGTTGGCTTTAAAGATGCTGATTACGCATTATTGGTAGGCGCTCGTCCTCGTGGACCAGGTATGGAGCGTAAAGACTTGCTGGAAGCCAATGCTGCTATCTTCTCTGTGCAAGGTAAAGCCATTGACCAGAATGCCAGTAAAAACATTAAAGTACTGGTTGTCGGTAACCCGGCTAACACCAATGCCCTGATCACTCAGCGCAATGCTCCCAGCATCAACCCACGTAACTTTACTGCAATGATGCGTCTGGATCACAACCGCGCCAAAACACAAATTGCCCAGAAAACAAGCAAGACCGTTGATGACGTCACTAACATGGTCGTTTGGGGTAATCACTCTGCAACACAGTTCCCTGACTTGTACTCTGCCAAAGTATCGGGCACTGCCGCTATCGATCAGGTTGATCAGGCTTGGTACGAAAGCGACTTTATCCCTACGGTTCAGCAACGTGGTGCCGCCATCATCAAAGCGCGTGGCGCATCTTCTGCGGCCTCAGCTGCAAATGCTGCCATCGACCATATGCGCGACTGGGCACTAGGCACTCACGGCGATGACTGGGTTAGCATGGGGATTTACTCTGACGGTTCTTACGGTATTACTGAAGGCCTGATCTATTCTTTCCCTTGTCGCTGCAACAATGGCGAGTGGGAAATCGTACAGGGCTTATCAATCAATGATTTCAGCCGTGCAAAAATGCAAGCGACTGAAAAAGAATTGACTGAAGAACGCGATGCTGTTGCTCACCTATTACCTTAATAGACAGAGCACGCAATAAAAAAGGCGCTCATTATGAGCGCCTTTTTTATTACTATTGATGTTGCTATTGAATAGAAATCACACTTCGGGATCAAAGGTGATTTTCATTTCTTTAATGCCATTAATAAAATTAGAGCGCAAACGCTTTACTGGAGCAGCAAATTTTGGATTTTTCATTCGCGAAATCACTTCTTCAAAAATGACTCGCAATTCCAGTCGAGCCAAATGCGACCCCAGACAAAAATGCTCGCCTATGCCAAAACTGCGATGCTGGTCGGCATTGTTGCGATAAATATCAAAAGCATCTCCTTCATCAAATAAAGCCTCATCGCGATTTGCCGATGGGTAAAACATAATCACCTTATCGCCTTTCTTTAATTGCTGGCCACTAACCACAACATCTTCCATCACAGTACGACGGAATTGAATAACCGCCGGCTGGTGACGCAGCATTTCTTCAACCGCATTAGGTAATAACGACATATCAGCGGCAATAGCTTGTAACTGCTCAGGATGCTCCATCAACAAGCGCATACCATTAACCGTCACAGTTCTAGTGGTTTCATTTCCAGCCACCAATAAAATCAAAAAGAATGAACAGAATTCATCTTCGCTGAGGCCTTCACCATCGACAGAATCAACCAATATTCCAGTCAAAGAGTCGGTAGGGTTTTCGCGATGTTCAGCTAATAACTGCATACCGTAGGTATAAATTTGTGCAGCTGCCATCTGACCATCTTCTTCACTGGTGGACATATCAGGATCATCGGCAAATACCATGGTATTAGTGCAATCAAAAATCATTTGTCGATCTTCTTTTTTAACACCCATCAGTTCACAGATCACAATCAATGGCAAATCAGTTGCCACTTCGGTAACAAATTCACATTCACCTTTTGCCGCAACCTTATCGACAATTTCTTTGGAAATATCTTTGATATTAGCCAGCTTCGACTCAATAACTTTTGGGATAAAGGCTTTGTTAACGATGCGCCGATTTTGTAAATGATCCGGCGGGTCCATGTTGATCATCATCAGCCGCTGCATAGCCACCGCCTCTTCATTCATTTCTCTCATCAGACAGGTCTTTTCGGCGGAGGAGAAAATCAGTGGATGCTTGGAAATATAATCGAGATCTTCATGCTTGGTAACCGCCCAAAACCCCACGCCTGTTGACTTGTCGTCATACCAGGCCAGCGGCGCTTCCGCGCGTAACTCTTTGAGGAAGTGGTTGGGTACACCTTCTCTGTAAATATCCGGATCAACCAAATCTATATGGACTGGGCACTTTGACATTATCACTTTCCTTTCAACGTTATTATTGTTCTACCAATTTTGGGGTATTAGCTAAAACGGTCGTAGATGGCTAGCACTCGACAACCTTTATAGGATAACTATAGTACAAGCGCATTACACATTAATAGTCATTAGTTAGATTGTTAATGACATGTCATCCAACAGCCTCTATATGATCAACCAATAACTGCAGAGATTGCTTGCCACGAAACTCATTCACATCCAGCTTATACGCCACCAGTACTTTTTGAACCGCTGCATTTGGCCACAGTTTAGAGTCAATATTAAATGCGATCGCATCCATTAACTGGCTGCCCTCAGCATCCAGCGCTAACACCATCTTCAAATGATTGGTGCCGACCAGACGCTGCTGTATCAAGTAAAACTGACCATCAAACACTGGCTCAGGGAAGTGCTGCCCCCAGGGGCCGGCATCGCGTAATTCCGCGGCGATTTCAAGCCTAAAATCCTGCTGCATCAACTCGCCATCACTGAGCAGCTTTGCCTGTAAGTCGTCCTCCGTCAGTTGTCGACGCACTTCCCAATCAAAAGCTTGCGCAAACTCATGGTAATTGCTTTTTTCAAGGCTCATGCCCGCAGCCATGGCATGACCACCAAACTTATTCAGCAAATGGGGATAACGAGCAGCGACTGCATCCAGCGCATCGCGAATATGTAAACCGGCAATAGAGCGCGCCGAACCTTTAATGACATTGCTATCATCAGTATCAGCAAAGGCGATGACCGGACGATGATAACGATCCTTAATTCGTGAGGCCAAAATTCCAATAACGCCCTGATGCCAGGCAGCATCATAAATACACAAGCCCATAGGCAAACTGCCTTCCTCCATCTTCAGGTTGGCTAAACCTGCCAAAGCCTCATGCTGCATACTGCCTTCAATAGCTTTTCTATCCTGATTCAAGTCATTCATCTGCTGGGCAATATCTCTTGCCTGATAGGGATCATCGGTGAGCAAACACTGAATCCCCAGTGACATATCATCCAACCTGCCAGCAGCATTCAAACGTGGGCCTATAGCAAAACCTAAATCTGCACTCACTAAACGGTGGACGCTACGATTGGCGACTTCCAACAGTGCTTTGATACCAGGACGGGTTTTACCGGCGCGGATTCGGCGCAAGCCCTGGGCGACTAATATTCGATTGTTGTGATCAAGCGGCACCACATCGGCCACAGTACCCAACGCCACCAAATCAAGGTATTCCGCCATATTAGGCTCTTCAATCTGCTGCTGCTTAAACCATTGTTGCCGACGTAGATGAGTACGGAGAGCTGACATTACATAAAAAATCACCCCAACACCCGCCAGATTCTTGCTGGCGAACGTACAGCCGGCCTGATTCGGATTAACGATAGCTGCGGCAGCTGGCAATACCGCTCCTGGCAAATGGTGATCGGTTACCAGTACTTTAATACCCGCAGTATTGGCAGCCTCAACACCCGCAATACTGGAAATACCATTATCAACTGTGACGATTAAATCCGGCGAATACTGGGTTGCGACTGCCACAATTTCGGGAGTCAAACCATAGCCATACTCGAAACGATTGGGCACTAAAAAATCAACAAAACCAGCACCCATTGCGCGCAAAGCCAGTACAGCTAATGCACTGCTAGTAGCACCATCGGCATCAAAATCACCCACCACTAAAATACGCTGTTGCTGTTGCAGAGCTGTTTGCAACAATTGCAACGCCGCAGGCAATCCTTTTAAAGTGTCAGGCTTTAATAGCAAGGATAAATCAGCGCGCACTTGCTGCCCGGAGGTAATACCTCTGGCGCTATAGATGCGTTGCAACAAGGGGGAAAGACCTTCGACAAGCAGCTGCTTATCTGTTGATTGGGGACGACGCTTTATTATGGTTTGCATTGCTCTCCAAACGTGATCGGGGGAAGCCCCCGAAGCAGTAGCAGAATTAGGCAGTAATATTATTAGCCACAAACTGTTGCACTACCGTCAAATCATTAGCCAACACCGTGCAGCGCTCTTCCTGCTCAAACAAATCAGCCATATGGTGCGGTAATTGTGGTTCCTGTGGATAGCCCGCTTTCATTACCGCTTCCGGGAATTTTGCCGGATGAGCAGTCGCCAAGGTAATCATTGGAATATCATTACGACGACGGACTTTTCTCGCAGCCTCAACACCAATAGCGGAGTGGGGATCTAATAAATATTCAGTACTCTCATAGACATCAGCAATAGTTTGCACGGTCTGTTTATCATCGACCATATAGCTATCAAATAATGCCTGCACATTACTAAAAGCACTATCAGCAATCGAAACTTCTTCCGATTGGAAACGAGTCATTAAATCATCAATAGCAGCACCATCACGACCATAGCAATCAAACAATAAACGTTCGAAATTACTGGAAATCACAATATCCATACTTGGTGACAATGTATGTACTAATGGCTGCTTGGAAAAATCATTAGCGGAAATACAACGGTGCAAAATATCATTGGTGTTGGTTGCAACTACCAATTGATCAATCGGCAAACCCATTTTTGACGCTAAATAACCAGCGTAAATATCTCCGAAGTTACCGGTGGGAACAGAAAATGCAACTGGTCGCAAGGGACCGCCCAGTGATAACGACGCATAAAAATAATAAACGATCTGCGCCATTATCCGCGCCCAGTTGATCGAATTAACTGCCACCAATTGACGATCTTCTGGCAAAAAACTTTTATCGTTAAAGCTGGCCTTAATCATCGATTGGCAATCGTCGAAGTTACCCTGCACGGCGATATTGTGAATATTGTCTGCCAGCACAGTGGTCATTTGCTTGCGCTGCACGTCGGATACGCGCTGATGAGGATGTAGTATAAAAATATCGATATTACTGCAACGTTTGCAGCCCTGAATTGCAGCCGAACCTGTGTCACCAGAAGTAGCCCCCATAATGACAACTTTTTGATGGCGGCGCTCCAATATATAATCCAACAAACGACCCAACATTTGCAGCGCAAAATCTTTAAACGCTAACGTGGGGCCCTGAAATAATTCCAGTACCCATTCATTTTTATCCAGCTGCACTAACGGTGCAATTGAGGGGTGACGAAAATCAATATAGGTATCATCAATAATCGCCTTCAAATCGTCAGCGGGAATACAATCATCGACGAAGGGTTGCACAATTTTAAACGCCAAATCGGTATAACTTAGCCCTGCCCAGGAAGCGATTTCCTGTTGCGAAAATTGTGGCAGTGTTTCCGGTACATATAGCCCGCCATCGGGAGCAAGGCCAGTTAATAAAACCTGTTCAAAATTTAACGCCGGCGCCTTGCCGCGAGTACTTATGTATTTCATGATAAACCTTGCCTGAATTTATTTTATCTTTCTGAATTAAGTCGCCAGCCTAACCCAATGACTCAACTCTAATTCGTGTGACCTGACCGAATATACTCGGCAGCGCTTCAATATCTGTAATAGCCGTATTTAATTTACGTTCCACAACACGGCTGGTCAGAATAATTAAAGGCACATGATCCTGATCTTCTGGTGGCTCCTTCTGAATAATAGCTTCAATACTGATTGCGGCCTCAGAAAGAATTTGTGCAACTTTAGATAAAACCCCGGGGCGATCCAACGCTGAGATGCGCAAATAGTAGGCGGTCTCAACGTCATCCATACTTAAAATTGGCGTATCACTTAACTGATTGGGCTGAAATGCCAAATGAGGAACACGGTGTTTTGGTTCGGCACTCAGCGTTCGCGCCACATCAATAACATCAGCCACTACAGCTGATGCAGTCGGCTCTGCGCCTGCGCCCGCGCCATAAAACAAGGTGGGGCCAACCGCATCACCTTTCACTAGAATCGCATTCATCACCCCGTTCACATTGGCAATTAAACGTTTTTCAGGAATCAGTGTTGGGTGCACCCGTAACTCAACACCTTTCTCGGTCTTGCGTGCGACACCTAAATGTTTAATGCGGTAACCAAGCTCCTCAGCATAGTTGACATCTTCAGTAGATATTCTAGTAATACCTTCGGTAAAAACCTTATCAAATTGCAGTGGGATTCCAAAAGACAACGAAGCTAAAATCACTAATTTATGCGCAGCATCAATACCTTCCACATCAAAGGTTGGATCAGCTTCGGCATAGCCTAACTGCTGCGCTTCGGTTAACACATCACCAAAGTCGCGACCTTTTTCCCGCATCTCAGTGAGAATAAAATTACCTGTGCCATTAATAATTCCGGCCAACCACTCAATTTTATTGGCCGCCAGACCTTCTCGAATAGCTTTGATAATAGGGATACCGCCCGCAACCGCGGCTTCAAAAGAAACACTGACACCCTTTACAGCTGCTGCAGCAAAAATTTCATTGCCAAATTCAGCGATTAAAGCCTTATTTGCAGTGATCACATGCTTACCATTTTCAATGGCTTTCATAACCAGCTCTTTGGCCACGGTCGTGCCGCCAATTAACTCGACCAATACATGAACATCTGGATCTTCGGCTACCGCGAAAATATCAGTACTGACTTTAATTCCAGCTACGTCTGCACCACCACGAGCACCGATATGGGTGATAACAATGTCACACCCTGAACGCGCTGATATTTCTGCATTATTGCGCGTTAAGACATCCAGCGTGCCTTTACCTACTGTTCCTAGACCACAAATACCTACATTGACCGGGTTCAAACTGCCCACTCCCACCTAAATTGATTATTTAAATATTGGTTTATTTTCCGAGCGCGCATTGTATTTCAGCTTGGCGCTCAATGCCATCCAGAAACACCCAATGCAGCTACCGACTCGCAAATACAAACGGCACCCGAAGGTGCCGTTTAACATTATACGTATAGAACTTTTAGCGCTGCTTTTGTGCGGCTTGCTTTGCTTGAAGTTCAGCAGCGATTTCAGGATCAACCGGCACTCCCAACGCACTCGCCAATTGCAAAGCAGGCATATACCCAGGCATTAAACGACCCTGCTCGGTAATAAGTGCAGGCGTTCCTGTCACACCCACTTGTTGACCTAAACTAAACTGTGCAGCGACTGGATTGGTCGCACAAACATTGGTAGTAATCGGCTGACGATTTTTTAATTTAGTCAGTGCCTCTTGCTTATCTTTTGCACACCAGGCACTGGCAATTTTCTTATATGAGTCAGACCCAATACCGGCACGAGGATAAGCCAAATAACGTACCTCAATACCCAAGCGATTCAGATCCGGTACTTCCTGGTGCAGTTTCTGACAATAGAAGCAATCGACATCGGTAAAGACCATGATAGACGCCTTGGCCGGCTGCTGCTTTGGTGAAAACACAATCATATCTGCCATATTGACTCCGGCCATCAACTCGGCACGACCGGATTCACGCTCCTGTTCGGCCAAATTCACAAAGCCACCTACAGCCACCTGGTACAAATCACCTAGCACGAAATACTTGCCATCAGCCGTCGAATACAGCACCGGACCGTTAGCAATTTGGACGGCATACAAACCTGCGATTGGGCTAGCTTTAATACTCTCGACACTTAAACCCGGACGGCTAGCTAGCAAGCTTGTTTTGATAGTTTCCGCGATAGCGGTTTCGCCTTCGATTGCAGCGGGCGCTGCTTGAGCGACAACCACACTACTCATCAAACAGATAAAGCACCCCAGCAAATAGTTGCTTGCAGAGTGAAACTTTCGACCTAAATAATTCATTAAATACTCTCTCAATTGTTATTGTTTACGCACCAGGACCCACATACTGACATTAGTCTTCGGCACACTCACTTGGTTCCTTGATTGCTTATCCCATTATACGCTCAACCCTATAACTAACCGCGCGGATGATGCTGGGTATGTAATTCTTTCATACGTTCACGAGCAACATGAGTATATATTTGTGTGGTGCTCAGGTCACTGTGTCCTAACAGTAATTGTACCACCCGCAAATCTGCCCCATGATTAATCAAATGTGTGGCAAAAGCATGCCTCAGGGTATGGGGAGACAATGTTTTTTTGATTCCCGCTCGCTGCGCATATAACTTTATCCGGTGCCAAAAGGTTTGTCGGGTCATCATAGTGCCACGTCTTGACGGGAAAATAACATCGCTCATGTGAGTCCCCAATAATAGGGGCCGCCCATGCTGCATATACCGCTGCATCCAATATAAAGCCTCCTCACCAGTCGGCACCAAGCGTTCTTTACTACCTTTGCCCATCACTTTAACTACACCTTGCGTCAAACTAAGCTGCCCCATACGTAAAGAGACTAACTCCGTCACTCGCAAACCCGAGGCATATAACAGTTCCAGCATCGCCCGGTCACGCAGTTCCAATGGTACCTCTACATCCGGGGCACTTAATAACTCCTCAACCTCGGTCTCACTAAGTGACTTGGGAAGCGGCATCGGTAGTTTAGGGCTATCTATATCCAGTGTTGGATCCAGTGCTATTTTAGATTCACGCAACTGGTACTGATAAAATCCGCGTAAGCAAGATAACAATCGAGCGGTCGATCGGGGGGATTTTTGGTCGCGCAAACGTGCCGCAAGATAACTTTGAATATCGCTAGGCTGTACTTGAAGCAGCCCGGGACTGGCCGTGCACTGCAACCATTGGTCAAACAGTTTCAAATCCCTACGATAGGAAGATAACGTGTTTTGGCTTAAACCTTTTTCCATCCATAAAGCGTCGAGAAAAAGATCTATAATGGGGTTTTCAGTTGTTATTGTCATCGTGGCACTAGCTTGCCGCGCTTCGCAAACAACCACAAGTGCTGAGTGTCTAATTTGGCTAGCAATTTACAACTAAGCTGGGCGATACTTTCATTCGCGCATAAAAAAGGCAGCCAATGGCTGCCTTTCTATAAGCTGCTGATCGAATTAATCAGCCCGATTTATTCGCTACTGGTTATTTAGCCAATTTCTCTTTAATACGAGCGGCACGACCACTCAATTCACGCAAGTAGTATAGCTTGGCCTGGCGAACATCACCGCGGCGCTTAACTTCAATGCTATCCACCAAAGGACTATAGGTTTGAAAAGTACGTTCAACACCAATGCCGTGAGATATCTTACGGACAGTAAAAGCAGAATTCAGTGCACGGTTACGAACACCGATTACCACGCCTTCAAATGCCTGTAGACGCTCGCGATCGCCGTCAATAACTTTTACCTGCACAACCACGGTATCACCCGGGGCAAACGCAGGAATCTCTTTGCTCATTTGTTCCGCTTCTAATTCAGCGATAATTTTGTTGGTGCTCATTACTTACTCCTAATAGTCCTGACCCAGCTTGTTGACTGCAGTCAGTAGTTACCCCGTACTTATATGCCGCTACTATGTGAAATTCTCGCTTAGCGACTGAAAAACACACACATACATTGGTCCGGATGAAAACGCTGTACCTGTTTTATAGTTGCTTATATGCCGCAATAAAACTGGCCAATAATTCTTGCTCTTCGGCGCTTAATTCGCGGCTTTCTATCAGCTCGCGTCTTCGCAACCAGGTTCGACCTAACGCTTGCTGTAAACGCCAACGCCGAATTTTTTCATGATCGCCACTCATCAGTACCTCCGGTACTGGCAGCCCCTCTAATAATTCAGGCCTGGTGTAGTGTGGACAATCCAGTAATCCATCAACTGCAAAAGAGTCTTCTTGCGCTGATTGCTCATGACCTAATGCCCCGGGTATTTGTCGCACCAAGGTGTCGATCATTACCATCGCAGCCAATTCGCCGCCACTCAATACATAGTCACCAATGGACCACTCTTCATCGACTTCCGTTTCGATTAAACGCTCGTCGATACCTTCGTAACGACCAGCGACAAAAATTAATTGTTGATTCTGACTGAGTAGCTCTACCCCAGCCTGATCCAGTTTGCGACCCTGCGGTGAAAGATATATCACTTTCGCCGTGGACAATTGCTGCTTCGCTGCGGCAATCGCTGCACGTAAGGGGGCGACTTTCATCACCATCCCAGGGCCTCCGCCGTAGGGACGATCATCGACAGTGCGGTGTTTATCCTCGGTAAAATCACGAGGGTTCCAGCTCTGCACTGTCAGTAAATTCTGTTTTACTGCACGGCCACTGATACCACTTTCAGTTACCGCTGCCAGCATTTCGGGAAACAGTGTGATTACACCTATTTGCATCAGCTGTGCACCCTAAAACACTGCATACCGGTTTGTATCGATATCAATCCAACAACGGATCTCATTAAAACTCGGGATCCCAATCAACACGAATTAAACCAGCATCAGTATCAACCAGCTTGATCACCTGATCCGGCAACCACGGAATTAACCGCTCCCGCTTATCAATACTGCCCTTACTCTTTTTTACCACCAGTACATCGTTAGCACCGGTTTCCATCATTTCCTGTACCGTGCCTAGCAACAACTCTTTACCATCGGCGCCGGAGGTATAGACCTCTAACCCTTCAAGCTGATGCCAGTAATATTCATCCTCTTCCAACTCAGGCATGGCTGATCGCTCAACCGCTATATTGCACTGGCAATAAAGCCTTGCCTGTTCACGGTCGTTAACTCCGGCTATTAAAGCCACTAGACCTTTACCGTGAAATTTGGCGTCTTCAATCACTAACGGTTGCCATTGGCCGCCGCGCTCAAGAAAACATTGCTGATAGCCCAATAGATTTTCCATGGGATCAGTAAAAGAATGAATCTTGACCCAACCTTTAACACCATAAACCGTCGTAATTTTTCCAACGACGATCAACTCAGCGGGGTCAACCATTATCGCTGCCGTTAAGCTGCTTTAACTTCTGCAACCAACTTAGCAACACGCTCGGATAATTGAGCGCCCTGGCCAACCCAATATTCAATGCGATCCTGATCAACACGTAAACGCTCTTCAGCGCCACTGGCGATTGGATTGAAAAAGCCAACACGTTCAATGAAACGACCATTACGTGAAGTGCGGCTGTCACTGACATTCAAGTGATAAAAAGGACGCTTCTTGGAGCCGCCACGAGATAAACGAATAGTTACCATTACGCTATATTTCCTACTGATTTGGCCGGGCTAAACGCAGCCCATACACGATAAATTAATTCCTGCCATGGCAGGTCCGAAACCATAGAGCCCCGGAAAGGCGGCGTATTCTACGGTAAAGACCAGCAATTTGGAACTATTGTGAACAGTTTTTTAGCCCTATTTCAGGGACTTAGCGGCTATTTAGCGCGAATTTAACGCCAATAGCCCTTCTCAGAAGCAAAATCCGCCTTACATGCCAGGGAAACCACCCTTGCCGCCAGGTGGCATCATGCCACCAAGGCCGCGCATCATATTCGCCATACCGCCTTTGGATTTCATCTTTTTCATCATTTTGGCCATTTGCTTATGCTGTTTCAGCAGCCGGTTCAAATCCTGAATATCAGTACCAGAGCCCGCCGTGATACGCTTTTTGCGCGAACCGTTTAGCACATCCGGGTTGCGGCGCTCTTGAGGGGTCATAGAGTTAATAATGGCTTCCATGCGAGTAAACATTTTGTTGTCGATTTGTGATTGCGCAGCCTGAGCGATATTTCCCATGCCCGGCAGCTTATCAAGCATATCGCTGATACCGCCCATGTCCTTCATCTGTTGTAACTGATCACGCAGATCTTCCAGATCGAAGCGCTTACCCTTTTTGATTTTTTGCGCGAGTTTTTCCGCTTTTTTCTTATCGAGCTTTTGTTCCGCCTCTTCGATTAATGATAAGACGTCACCCATCCCCAAAATGCGAGAGGCGATACGGTCGGGATGAAATGGATCCAAAGCAGTGGTTTTTTCACCCACACCAAGAAACTTGATCGGCTTACCGGTGATATGACGAACAGATAATGCAGCACCACCACGGCTATCAGCGTCGGCTTTGGTTAATACCACCCCCGTTAACGGCAACGCATCATTAAAGGCTTTGGCTGTATTAGCGGCATCCTGACCGGTCATTGCGTCCACGACAAACAAGGTTTCAGCTGGCGTAATCGCTGCATGTAACTGCTTGATCTCTGCCATCATCGCTTCATCAATCGCCAGACGACCAGCGGTATCCACAATCACCACATCGGCAAATTGCAATTTAGCCGCTGCAATAGCGGCATTGGCGATATCAATAGGCTTTTGCTCGATTGATGAAGGGAAAAACAAGGCACCGACTTCTGTAGCTAAGGTTTCCAATTGCTTGATTGCGGCCGGACGATACACATCAGCACTGACAACCATCACTTTTTTCTTTTCTTTCTCTTGCAGAAAACGCGCTAACTTGGCCACCGAAGTAGTCTTACCTGCACCCTGCAAACCAGCCATCAGAATAACCGCGGGGGGCTGTACCGATAGATTCAGGGTTTCATTGGCCTGCCCCATCACTGCCTGTAATTCATCATTAACAATTTTGACGAACATCTGACCAGGGTTCAGGCTCTTGCTGACATCCTGACCTACCGCCCGCTGCTTTACCGCCTCAACAAAATCTTTAACGACAGGTAACGCGACGTCAGCTTCCAGCAACGCCATCCTCACCTCACGCAAGGTGCCCTGAATATTTTCCTCAGTCAGCCGCGCCTGACCAGTAATACTTCTTAATGAACCGGAAAGTCGGTCTGTTAGATTCTCGAACATAATTTAGCAATTCTCATGACTCTGTTTGTGCTAACGTATTCAAATTAGCAACAGCAAGAGTGCTTATGGTTGATTTAATGGCCCTAAACTGTTGAAGTATAACCGAGCAAGCGTACGAACTAAAACCAACAACAAAGATTTCCTACTTTTCCGTAGCCATTAATTGATATCAATGATCACAATCGCCAATACCATTGCCATCTCGCTATACCTGCTAGCAGCAGCACTGCAAGTCAGGTACTTAGTTAAGCAATCAACGCCGCCCCCGCTAAAGGCCTGTTATTAAGCCTGAGCCTGATCGCCGTCGTTGCACACAGCTACAGCGCTATCCATACCATTTACCGTGACCAGATCATCGATATTGGTTTTTACCGGGTATCCTCGCTTATATTCTGCGTCATCAGCGCTATCACCCTGATCAGCCTGCTGCGACGCCCCACCAATACTTTAGTTATTGCGCTCTACCCGTTGGCAGCCTTATCAGTGATCGCCTCCAGCTTTGCATCCCCCGCGATTGTCTTACATAACACAATCTCTGCCGGTATGTTCAGCCATATATTGATCTCTATTCTGGCTTATAGCCTACTGACTATTGCCACCATTCAGGCCATCACACTGGCATTGCAGGAGCGCCATTTAAAACACCGACACATGGGTGGCATCCTTAAAGCGCTGCCACCACTTCAAACCATGGAGCAAATTCTTTTTGAATTACTCTGGCTAGGCATTGTGTTCCTGACTCTCTCACTGGTTACTGGCTTTATCTTTATTGAGGATATTTTCGCCCAACATTTAGCCCATAAAACTTTTTTTAGTTTTGTTGCCTGGGGACTTTTTGCCACGCTGTTATGGGGGCGCCACCAACTCGGCTGGCGCAGCCAAACAGCCGCTCGCTGGACTATCGGTGGATTTATCGCCCTGATGCTGGCCTATTACGGCAGTAAATTTGTACTCGAGCTAGTCCTTACCTAATTAGCCAGCCATCATCGAAAAAGACTAAAAACATCCATTTTAACCGGTTGCAGCTTCTGAACTTTTTGTTCAATATAAGCGCCTGCCAATAATTAAAGGAACACCACTCGTTGAACGAGTTATCGTTAGAACTTCTCTTCGCCATTCTGGCGGTTTTGCTCATGCTTTCTGCTTTTTTCTCCAGTGCCGAAACTGGCATGATGTCGCTCAATCGCTACCGTTTGAAACATCTTCGTAATAAAGGGCACAAAGGCGCCATTCGCGCATCAAAATTGCTGAAATACCCCGACCGGCTGATCAGCCTAATATTGATTGGTAACAATCTGGTGAACTTTATTGGCGCCTCATTATTTACCGTTATTGTTATTCGACTCTGGGGCGAAGCGGCATCCGTTGTTATCGGTCCCATTATCCTGACCCTGGTCTTTTTAATTTTTGCTGAAATCACCCCCAAAACAATTGCCGCTTTCTACCCTGAAAAGATTGCCTTTCCAGCAAGTAATATACTTACGCCATTGTTGTTCATTCTCTATCCACTGGTTTGGTTCATTAATAACATTACTAACCGCATCCTGCGATTAATCGGCATTGATACCCGCCTTGGCAACCAAGAACAACTTAGCCCTGAAGAACTTCGAACTATTGTTGGCGAAGCTGGACCACACATCCCTCAACGCCACCAGGGCATGCTGCTTAATATTCTCGATCTGGAACAGGCGTCCGTAGAAGATATTATGATTCCGCGCAATGAAATTGTCGGAATCGATTTAAATGACGATGATCTAACGCTACTTGAGCACTTACGTAGCCTGGAGTTTACCCGCATTCCGGTTTTTAAAGATGACGTTAACAATGTGGTGGGGATATTCCACCAACGCAATATAAGTCGCGTCATCGATGAAAATGGCAACCTCGATCGTAACAGCTTGATGTCACAAATTCGCGAACCTTACTTCACACCGGAAATCACCCCACTGCATATGCAGCTGGTTAATTTCCAGCACCAGAAACGACGCATGGGCATCGTGGTTGATGAATACGGGGTAGTCCAGGGCTTGGTGACATTGGAAGATATTCTTGAAGAGATTGTTGGCGAATTCACCTCCAACATGACCAGCCAGTTACGGGATATACACTCGCAACAGGATGGTTCATTTATTATTAACGGCACCACCACTATCCGCGAAGTGAACAAAAGTCTGGGCTGGGAATTACCCACCGAAGGACCAAAAACCCTGAGTGGCTTATTACTGGAAAATCTCGAATCTTTTCCCGACGCCCAGGTGGGTGTCACCATTAATAATTATCATTTTGAGATTTTGGAAATCAAAGACAATATCGCCAAAACCGTCAAGGCCATTGCCTTTGAGGGACCCGAGCAGGAAAAATAAAAACGAACCGGCACTTACAATAACAAATGTTTATTCAGTTGCTTGAAACGTTGCCGCACCTCAACCATGACCGACTGCTTTTCAGTATTGGATAAAACCGACCAATCAGTAATTTCCTGCGCACTGCGATAACACCCTTCACATACATCATCTTCATTAAGCACACACACTGAAATACAGGGTGATTTTACTTCTTCACTCATACACTACTCACACACTTCACTAGCATTACAATAATACCTGCCAATTAATTTTGGACTTTTAAGCCTTTGGCAAAGCGCTGACCATTCGTGACATAGTGCTGTGCCTGTAACTCCAAAGCCAGCTGCTGCTCAGCTGTTAACTGGCGCTTGATTTTGGCCGGGGAACCCACCACCAAAGAACCATCGGGAACATCCATATTTTCTGGCACTAAGGTGTTTGCACCGATCAAACAGTGCTTGCCAATGCGCGCACCATTTAACACCACAGCATTAATGCCCACTAAACTGAAGTCACCTACGGTACAACCATGCAACATCGCCTTATGCCCTACGGTAACCCCTTTGCCCAGGGTCAATGGTACCCCTGGATCCGTATGCAAGACCGAGCCATCCTGGATATTACAATCCTCGCCAATGCTAATTAACTCCGAGTCACCACGGATCACCACGTTAAACCAAATACTGACATTGTTTCCAACACTAACATTACCGATCACGGTGGCGTTGTCAGCAACAAAATTATCGCCATGAAACTGCACACTTAAATCATCCAGACTGTAAATCACATCATCACCCTTACATTACATATAAAAAAATTATAAAACTTGTGCTTAATTATCGATGGTTAAACCTGCATCAAAAGCAGTATTCATTAAATCCATAATCATCAGTGCTGTCACGCCCCAAATACCATATTGCTGATAATCAAAATGAGGGACTTTTTTAAGACGGCCGCGATAGGGCTTTTCAGCTGCCTGCAAATTGTCCGGCTCTAAAAAATGACGCAAGGGCGTTTTAAAAATGGCATCCAGCTCATTAAGGTTCGGTGTCAGCATTAAGCCATCAGGCACAAAAGCAACAAAGGGTGAAATGTTTATGTTGGTCCGTGTTAGATATTGACTTAACGCTCCAACACAAGTCACATCGGCTGCTAACAAACCCACTTCCTCATTGGCTTCTCTTAGTGCGGTTGCCCACAGACTGTCATCCTCAGGATCTCGCTTACCACCAGGAAATGCCACCTCCCCCGGATGCAACGTTAAATGCCTGGCTCTTCGCGTGAGGATCAGTTCAGGCTCTTCAGCTGCAGTTATTGCCAACAACACCGCCGCCTGCCGGTAATTGCTGTTATATAATCGGGGCTCGAAAGCCGCCAGCCGCTGCTGGATCCTGCCTAACATCCAATCTCTGGTCACTGAATTAAGCACCTCACTACCCAAAACTGCGGTAAAAAATCACGATTAAACCTAATAAATAACATTAAATAACATACTTAAATATTTGAAATTTAATAAAATAATATAAAATTAATTTTATATTATTAGAAAAACCAGCATATACGTTACTCCTAAATCGGGTTACCATCGATCCATGCTCAAATAACAACCAGAACAGAGGTGACTAGCCGCACTGAAGCCGCAGCTAAACCACAATCACCTGTTAGAGGCCGCTCACCATGACACCGGATATGCCCAACTTCGACACACTACTGGAACTGGCTCAGAACAATCCTGATGAACTGGAAAAATTACGCAATGAACTGGCCGATCAAATTATCAGCAGCGCCTCACAATCCGTATACCAGCGTCTACTTGGCTTACAATTTCAAATAAACTCCACCCGACGATTGTCTAAAACGCCACTGGCCGCCTGCATTCGTATCTCTGAAATGATGCAGCAATCCTTTGATGAACTTAGAGAGGCACTGAATAAGCCAGCCCCCCCGACGGCGAACCCAGTTCGCAGCCAAACCGCTTCCACGCGAACACTAGCGCTGACATCCTCAGCTTTCCCTGCAATTCCTGATATCGCCACTTACACCCCAAAGAAGTATCTAATCTACTAGCACCGACTCCAAGCGCCAGACATCATAGGCAGGCTCCTCGTAAGGATGGGCTGATTTCAGCGCGCTCACCGCCTGCCCTATCAAGTGATCATCGCACACTAGCTCGACCCGATATTCGTCAACCTGCTCAAGTTGTCCTAACTCACCAATAAAAGGATCACTCCCGGACAAGGCGCGAAACTGTCCTTGCCCTAATACCTGCCAGCAGCACTGATCATAGTTGCCAATGCAACCAGCGCCGGTAGTGAACACGGCTTGCTTTACAGCTTCCAAATGAGAGGGTGGTACAAAAAAACATAGCTTATACATACCAAGCTCCTTCAGGCTAAACCGGGTTTTGATCCTCTGGCGCGATGCCTTGGGCCGCGTAAAATTCTGCGGCATATTCTGCCAGGCGGTTATGCGCTATGGCGTCACGTATATTTTGCATATGCTGCTGGTAATAGCGCAGGTTATGAATAGTGTTCAATTGACCGCCCAGCATCTCCTTGCACTTATCCAGATGGTACAAGTAACTGCGAGTAAAATTTTTGCAGGTATAACAATCACAGTTAGGGTCTAACGGCTCAGTGCTGTGACGATGCTTGGCATTGCGGATTTTAACTACCCCTTGCGAGGTAAACAGGTGGGCATTGCGGGCATGACGGGTTGGCATCACACAATCGAACATATCGACGCCACGCATCACCCCTTCCAGTAAATCCTGCGGCGTACCCACACCCATTAAATAACGTGGTTTATCTGCGGGCAGATGCGGAGTCACTACATCTAATACCCGCATCATATCGTCTTTGGGCTCACCGACTGACAACCCACCAATCGCGTAGCCATCAAAACCTATCTCTTTTAAGCCCTCAGCCGACTGTTGCCGCAAATCTTCATACATACCGCCCTGCACAATACCAAATAAAGCCGAAGCACTGTCGCCGTGTGCTACTTTACTGCGTGCGCCCCAGCGCAGCGACAATTCCATCGAGTCTTTCGCCTGTTCATGGGTGGCAGGAAATGGCGTGCACTCATCAAAAATCATCACAATGTCGGAACCTAAATCCCGCTGCACTTGCATTGAGGTTTCCGGGTCGAGAAAAACTTTTGAGCCATCGATGGGTGATTTAAACGTCACCCCTTGCTCAGTAATTTTACGCAACGCTCCCAAGCTGAATACCTGAAACCCACCCGAGTCGGTCAAGATAGGTTTGTGCCACTGCATAAAATCATGCAATGTGCCGCTCTCATCAGGACCATGTTCTTTGACAACTTGCGTACCTGGCCGCAACATCAGATGGAAGGTGTTTCCCAGAATAATATCCGCGCCAATGGCTTCGATATCGCGAGGCAACATCCCCTTTACCGTGCCGTAGGTGCCCACCGGCATAAACGCAGGGGTTTCTACCACGCCGCGCGGGAACGTCAAGCGACCGCGACGGGCCATGCCATCGTTGTTGTCTTGCTCAAATTCCATAAAACACTGTCGACTCATTATTAACTCTCTTCTCAAATCATTATGCTGATGGCAGCACCAACATGGCATCACCATAACTGAAAAAGCGATAGCGCTCCGCGACTGCCTGCTGATAAGCCTGCATTACATTATCCTGCCCAGCAAAGGCACTGACTAACATAATCAGGGTTGATTCCGGTAAATGGAAATTTGTCACCATCGCATCCACCGAGCGGAATTGATAACCGGGATAAATAAAAATACGACTATCGCCAGCAAAGGGGGCTATTTCACCAGCAGCTGACGCCGACTCCAAGCTGCGAACCGCAGTAGTCCCCACCGCCACCACTCGACCACCTCTTGCCCGTGTAGCTTTGACCTGCTCACAAACTTGCGACGACACCTCGATATATTCGGCATGCATCTGGTGGTCTTCAATATTGTCCACCCGCACCGGCTGAAACGTCCCCGCCCCTACATGCAGAGTCACATACGCGGTGTCGATACCCTTGGCCTGACAGCGCTGAATATATTCCTCGGTAAAATGCAGCCCCGCCGTTGGTGCTGCCACCGCCCCTTCCCGTTTTCCGTAAACCGTTTGATAGCGCTCACGATCAGCTAACTCATCAGCACGGTCAATATAGGGTGGCAGCGGCATATGACCCAAACGGTTCATTACTGCAATAGCGTCTTCTTCGCCCTGATCAAAAGCCAATTCAAATAACGCGTCATGACGACCCAGCACACTCACTGCTGCCAACACTTCATCACTACCTTCAGTGGCAGTAAGATGCACGACTGCCCCAGCCTTCGGCGACTTACTCGAACGCATATGCGCCAACACACGGCGATCATCCAATAGCCGCTCAATCAAAATTTCAATTCGGCCACCGGTCGCTTTTTTACCCCACAATCGGGCTGGCAATACTTTGGTATCATTAAACACCAATAGATCTTCAGGCTTTAGATAATCAATTAAGTCAGCAAATTGCCGATGCTGAACACTGCCGTCAACCCCATCCAACAGCAATAAACGACTAGCCGTACGCTCCGACATTGGATAGCGGGCGATCAGCTCATCAGGCAAATCAAAATGAAAATCGGCTAACTGCATAACACTGAAGTCTAAATAATGGGGATTTGAAAACCAGGACCTGAAATAAAAATGAGGCACAACTCAATAGGCGCGCAAGATTATCGTAAATCGCTACCACAAACCAGCCGAAATGGCTTAATAATGAACAACTTGCAGCAGCCATCGGCAATAAAATCCGTTGACCTTTAAAACTCTATTGCTATAATGCCGCGCTCGCGCAATGCGCCAAACAGCTTTAAGCCAGAGTGGTGAAATTGGTAGACACACGGGATTCAAAATCCCGCGCCCTTAAAAGCGTGCCGGTTCGAGTCCGGCCTCTGGTACCAAATCAAAATGCCTCGTTCACAGAACGGGGCATTTTTTTGGAGTTCGGGGTCAGAGTAAAGATTACTTTCTTTTGAGGCCTAGTTCCAGCAATCTCTGCCTGCGATTCCCCAGAGCATCTATCGCATCCTTAAACCGTCCCGACGCTATGGCTAATTCACTTTGAGTAGGTTGAGTTATATCTTCAGGAGTAAAACGACGTATTCGGGCCATTGATTCATCCATGAATATCATGGCTAGGTGTGAATAATTTTGAACTTACTTTAATTGGCAAGTGTAGGAATCTTCATGGCTTTACTCTGACCACAAACTCTTTAAAACTCCTTAGTTTTTACTCTGACCCCAAACTCTGGTCAGAGCAGTAAATACCAAGCAGAATACTATGGATAGGTATCTAGACATTTTGTTATTACCTTTTAATCAATTACTCACAATCCATCACGCTACAAATTACTAAACAGCAAAAACTTTAACGTCACTATCAATCTTCATGACGGTATATCCTTAAACTACTTCGCACACTGGGTCGACTGCTCAATAAAACGCTGCAGATAGCTACTCATTACTTTATTAGTCAGCCCCTTACTGTTAAACATTGCGAGATGCTTATCGATTGCCTGAAGCGGAGCCTCCCATTTTGAATGGGTTTTTACCCCTGCGTGAATTGCAACATCCTGACGTGGCCAAGAACCGAAATTCAGTTGATTCTCAATGCCATGCTGTCTGGCAATAATTAATGCGTGATAATAATCAATGACAAGGTAGTCAGCCTCTTTGCTAATGATTTTTTGCAAGGCTGCTAAAGTATCTGTTTCTAATGCCTCGATATCGTAGCCTTTGGCTTTAAGGTTTTTATAAACAGCATGCTTTGTTCCCCGCCCTTTAAAATGCTGCATAATGCCTTTGTATGTATCCAAATCAGCAGCATCATGGGTAATTGAAGTATCACCTTTTCGATGAACAATACTGTCTTTTTGCCACGCTAAAGGTGACGAAGATATAGTAATTCCGGGGAGCGGTGGAGAATACATAGTAGGCATTATGTGGATTTTTTCGGTAGCCACTTGACGGTCGAATTCAGCCCAAGCATTGGCATCTGTCTTAATCGGCGGCGCTACCAGCACCTCATAACCCTCCATCTCAAGACTCTTCCTTAACAAATGAATGGAGCCACCTTCTAACACATTGGTGCAGGGATTTACCCAGTGGTAAGGCGGGCTCATTTTATCAGGCACACCGCCAATCACTATTGGCTCAGCTGAGACCAAGCCTACAAACAGAGTTATCAATGCCAATAGCGAAATGTAGCGTCTATCCATAATGCTTTATTGTCTCTTGTTTACAATGATCTTTACTACCCTGGAAGGCCCTTCAGTCTCCTATAATGACATTAGTAGCGCCTTAAGAAAAACCCCCGCGAATTGCAAATGCCAGCCAAAATTACGCTCTATTTAATCATCGGCCGCTTAACATTCGCCTCCAGAAACAATTGTGCCACTCTGCTGGTAATATCACTTTGAAAGGCTTTCTCGTAATTCACATCAAGCACGTAGGCTTTTGCCCGCAACCGAATTGCCAAGCGCTCTGCAATGGCTATCTCCTCAATAGCAAATGTCACCGGCTTTTTCAGAAAAGCAAAGCGGCTAGTGACAATCACCTGACGGACAATTTCTTTTGCTCGCTCTAAATCCGCATCAAGCGCCAAGTGAAAATCGGTCACCACCATCATATCCATCGCGCCCATATTACCCGATGCCACAACGTCGGTGATGAAACGGGAATTAGGAATGGTAACGATATTATCGTCCAGCGTTTGTAAACGCACAGAGCGTAAGGTGATAGCCGTTATCTGGCCGTATACATTTTCAAAGGCCACCCGGTCCCCAACTTGGAATGGACGATCGAACAATAAAATCAAACCCGACACCAGAGAAGCGGCAACATCTTTTAAGGCAAAACCAAAAGCAACCGCTGCCGAACCACCGACAGCTATCAGAAATTCTCTTGGTGGTTGCAGTACACCACTGACCAGCGCAATGGTGCCACCGATATAAAGCATAAAACTTACCAATGTAGATAGCTGCATAATGAGAAATCGGCGTGACGGCAACCGATCCATCAAGCCCTGACTAAAGCGCCGGATACACCAATTAATCAACCAAATAACAAACAAGCCGAGAAAAATAATAACAGTGTGCTGGTATTCAGCATGCTGGAAACCATGTCGAACTCGCTAATCAAATCGGAGTTATTCATGCAACAAATTCTTCCTGGCTAAAAATTTAGTAATCGCCGGGTACCACAACGGTACGATACGATAGCGACGAAGTATGGTGCGCTCAATAAAGCCGGTATCAAAGGCAGTCTTCAACGCCGACCTCACTACACCATGTGGGATGGCAGTAACAGCTACCAACTCATCACTGGTCATGTTCTCGTGCATTACCAGCGCAGCATAAACAAAATGTAATTCCTCGCCTAACTTTTCCAGCGCCGCAGCGTTAACTTCTACAGGTAGCCCAACGGTTACTATTTGCCGGTTGACAGTAATAGAGCCAAGCCACATCTGCAGCGCCAGCATCGGGTTACCACGGCAAGCATCCCATAACAAACTAAAATACAATTGTTCGGCATTACGAATACTACCCGCCTCGGGACCGCGAGTTGACAGCAAAATACTATCGTAGCGAATACGAAAACCACTCAATTGATTGCGCGACAATACCAGCGAGCGAATATCATTGAGACTCCAGGGACGAGTATAGGTCACTGAGCTGAATTGATAATCGCGCCCAAAGACATTGCTGAGGTATGCCCAACTTTGGCTATTGACTGAGATTACCCAGAAGATATTACTCAACCTTGCGTGAGTAAAACTTAACAAAGCTTCCCAGCCTGCCAACCCACCCACTTCACGTAGAAAAAAGTTATGCGCATTTTCCAAAATTATCACGGTCGGCTGACGCTCACCATCCGTTTTGACCAACTCTGCTGGACCGCCACTAAGGTCGACATTCAATTCTGCGCCCAGCAGCGTCGCAACGGCTTCGGCAGTAATAATTTTAGCTGGAATATCGACTGAGCGGATATTCAGATCACCATGTTCCGCCGTCAACCATTCTTGCAAACGATGAATAGTAGTGGATTTACCACCACCTTTCTCACCCGCTATTAACAACGTATTTTCTTCAGAACGATCTGCCAACCAAGGGTTATAAACCCTGAACCCTATCGAGTAATTTTACGTCTATATAAGGGAATTTCTCCGCACCTATGCTCTCACCAAACCAGGATTGATAAGAAACCAGCTCGCCAGCATCAGATTCCACAACATCTTCAGTATCGTGCGCACCCGATCGGAGCTTGAAACCCCGCGCCATAATTTTGCGATACCAATCAAAATTAACCAAACCTTTGTGAAAAATCCACCAATACCGCCACTAAAAACAGCGGTACAAATAACGGCGCCAGTAATATAAAAGCAACGCTATTTAAAATTCGTTCTACTAAATTATCTAACCGTTGCGGGAAAAAAGTTTGTAGCGCGAGAATAAACTCGCGCTGCCAGGGCCCGAGCAAAAAGCCCACCGCAAACCACAATGCAAACAATGTTATCCAATCAAAAATGCCGAGCATTAAGGATGGCCCAATAGCAAGCTTCACCAAATCCATTAACAACCATGGCAAGATGACAATAGCGGCAGCTTGTTTAGTTTGTCTCTCGGCAAGCAGTATTTGCTGTTCATTCTGAAATACACTCGCCTGTTGGTTAACCCGGCTGAGCAACCATCCACCAAAGAGCCGGAGCAAACCATAAACGATATAAAGACGAGCAAAAGACAGCAACGGCAATAGCAGCGGTAAGTCGTAGCTTGCAAACAGGGACTCCATGTACTCCAGCCCCAGCCAGCCAATAACCCAAGGCAGCATTAACGAAATCGTCAAAGTAATACGGCTAACCTGCGCATAACCCCGCTGCCTGCGTAGCTTGAGCACATAAAATGCCTGTATGTCCGCCGCTGGTTTTTTACTTTTACTCGCCACTAGTGCCAATAAAAAAAATGAAAGCAAGCCAAATAAATATTCAAAACCCTGAAAAAACCGCCACACAACCGGGTTATTTCCCGGACCGGATTGACGGAAATCTACTGTGGCATCAACATAAAGCCATCGCAGAATATTGCGTACAGCAAACACTTCATCGAGCAGTAATTGCTGATCACTATCGGCCGAAGCTTGCCGCGCCCGAGCGAAACTAGACTGATGTTTTTTCCACAACCAGGCGCGAATATTATTAACAACATTGGACATCACCAACTGATCCAACTCAGCGATACGATAGTGATCTACCACGATTGATTGAATACCTGCTGGTAGCTCGTCGGTCTCAGGTAACTGGTGCTCGTAAATTAATCGTAACGACTGACGCCACAACACAATCCACTCGGAGACGTTGTGGTAATTAATGCCCTCAGATAATTTCGGCAGCAAACGAAAAAAAGCGATACGCTGTGCTTGCAAGTTACTATGCAGCGCTTCAATTTTGGTCTGCAACGTAACGGACGGAAGGTTTTGTAATTGATTGTTTAATTCTTGCTCATGTTGCAGCAGGCGCTGACGAGAACGCCAAACACTGAGTATAGCCGAACGTACAACGGACGACTGCGCCCACCAATACAAATTTCGCAACTGAGACAAATGTTCTTTTTGCCAGATCAAGCTAGCTCTATTTTTTGTGTAGCTTTGCTGTAAATCCTCACAGCTAATTACTTCAGGCCAGCTGGTCGGCAATGCCTCACCATCCTTACCTGATAGCAACGCCTGCAGTTCAATAACACCTACTGAAACCGAAGCCGAGCCATTGATGACCTCCTCAAGCTGAGTTACTAATGACTGGAAAGTCTGCTGCTCTTTCTCTAAATCACCAGCCAGAATTTTTGCGTCACGACAAACACTAGTCACTGCTGATGCTTCAGCGTGCACATATGAGAATGGCAGACACAAAAACATACCAAGGAGTGCCGCTTTTATTATGCCACCGGCTGTAGATAGGCTCATTTTTTTCACTCTGAAATAGTTAGACGATAATGCAATCGCGACCACTAGAACACCACGCCCAGAAAAACGTATAAACTCTCATCACCTGCATCCGAATGTCCATAGGCTAAATATGCAGGCCCTATCGGACTATCCCAGCCGATGAATACGCTGCCACTATAAATTAGCTCATCATAATCAATATCACTCTTTTGAGCCCAGACATTACCGGCCTCTAAGGATGCACCCAGATATAATGGCAGCTGAATAGCGCCGAAATCATTCGCCGCCATTTCGTAGGTATACACTAAACTACTAAAACGCACATGCTGGCCACTGAGTGATACTGGGCTCAGCCCGGATAAATTTAAAAACCCTCCCAATTGAAAGGCGCCTAGCAAGGACAGCGGATCATCGTTTACCGTACTTTGATAACGCAGCAAGGCTCGCAAGGTGTTATTGCCTAAAGATCCCACTAAATTTAATTCGACATCAACCTGGGTGGTGTAATCGATTATTTTCTCCAGCTCATCTTTGGTGCGGCGTATTTCAGCACTGAGCTTAGCCCCCTTGGAAGGGAAGGTTGCGTGATCCAGTGTGTCGTAGTTGGCATCCAACACAAGCCCGAACTGGTTATACTCCAACTCGTCAATCATCGCGAGTTCTACCAATAAATCCGGCAGCTTTAATTCCCCTTCCTGGTACACCGCAGACAAACGCAAATCAAATTTATCTGTAGTACTCCATCCAATACCACCACTTGCTCCAGCACTGGAGTTAATAGTTTCTCCCAGGGAAACACCCTCTAAAGTGTAACCTTGCACAGATCGGTTTACTGCACCCGCCGTGGTAATAAAAAAACCGGTTGTGGAAAGTGGCCAATACAACTCAGAAAAAAACAATTTATCAGTACCAAACTCTGCCACGCTATACCACTCCGCCCCATAAGGTGAGAGGTTGGTCAACCGAAAAGAACCACCCAGTTGATAACGGCTGAACGAACTAAAATCATCTTCCAGCGCCAGTTTAAAATCCAGATAACCAGGCCCCCATTCTTTTTCACCTACATCGATATTAAGCGTCGATAGGCCATCATCAGTCAAAGACGTATTCGTCCTGGCAATGGTGCCCTGCCCATGCAGTCTTTCCATTCCCAGCTGAATATCCTCTTGGCTATAGGTGCTATTGGGCTGTAGCTGCATACGATCAAGAATATAGTCATCACCGAGACGGGAATTATTATTGAGTTCGATCGCATCAACCTGAAACACTGCTTCCGATAGTAATACCTCGGGCTTGCGAATGTGATCCTCAGCCATTTCAACCAGATTTGCCAATGCCTTGCTCTGGCTAAATACGCGTTGCGCCTCCAGGTAACCCGGTTCAAGTGCCTCCAGCGTTCGCTCAAAGCTCAGTATGCTCACGTCTTGAATATCAGGCTGTAGATACACATCATCCTCACCCAATAAGGATTTTTGTTGTTCGACATTGGCGCGAGTGAGGAACGCAGTAATCTGTAACAGAATCGCCAAGCCCGAATCTAATTCGTCTTTTTGCTTGGTCGGTGAGCCGATATCTACAGCAATAATCAGGTCAGCACCGATTGCTTTGGCAACACTGACGGGTAAATTATTGGCTATACCCCCGTCCACCAATAAGCGGCCATCCAATTCGATCGGTCGAACAACACCGGGGATGGACATAGATGTTTGCAACGCATCGGCCAAATCACCGGCATCCAAAATGACTTGTTCACCGGTTTCGGCATCTGCCGCTACCGCACGAAAGGGAATTGACAGCTCATCAAAGCTATTAAAACGCGGATAGTTACCCAGCAAGCGCTCAACCAAGGCCTTCATCCCCTGACCCTGTACGAAACCTTGCGGTAGTTTTATCGACTGCCCATCAAAACCTAAATCCAGATGGATCGGTATACTATCTAACTGTCTCTTGCGACGATTGGGGGTTTTGCTGCGATCCGTTCTATCCCGATAGCCATCAGTCCAATTGGTTTCCCTGAACAACTGCTCTATTTCATCGGCAGTTTTACCAGTGGCATACAAGCCCCCGACCAGCGAACCGATGCTAGTACCCACAATGACATCCACTGGGATATGGTATTCTTCCAGCGCTTTTAAAACACCGATATGAGCGCTACCACGCGCACCACCGCCACCCAGCACCAAGCCAACACAGGGTCGGCCCAAGTTGGGCGGGCAAGATGAGCGCCACACTTTAGCCGTATCCACGACCGCTTCAGCTGAAGATTGCGCCATCACCGACGCAGCCAATAGCCATAACATCGCAACCAGTGATCTATACTGTACAGAGTGCAACGCCATCAATAGCTTTCCATTATTTTTTTATCCATTTATAAGGCGACATAGGATGATGCAGCAAGTCTAACGGAATGGAAGATGAAACCAAGGATTATCTATAGTGATCGCAGCGAGTGAACCACCCATAGACAAATAACACAGATGGCTCCAAATTAAGCTGAGAGACATCGCCAACCATCATATAAGCTATACTCTAACCACCTGACACTAAAGGATATCTGCCAAGAATATCGATACGAAAGTTATGCCAATATTGTTACCATTCTCAGGCCAACACCATCCTTAAATAACTAACACTTAAGAAAAAATACTTGATGGATAATAACCAGCTTACCGTTCCCACACGATTTGTAAATATCATGCTTTCTATAGCCGCCGATCATCAGTGCAATACCGATGAACTGCTAACCAGTATCGGCATTGATCCTCAAGATATTATTAACGAACAGCCTATCTCCGCCCTCCTCTACGGCGAACTCCATCACCACATTATTGAATTAGTGCAGGATGAATGGTTTGGCATGCTTAGCGGCGGCCCCGTACCCAAAGGTGCCATCCGCTTATTACTGCAAAGCGTGGTGCACTGCAAAAGCCTTGAGCAGGCGCTACTTCGCAGCAGTGATTTTTTTGAAGTGTGCCGGGGCTTTAAAGTCAAACAAATTTATACCATTGAAGGTGATAGCGTAGTACTAAAAGTCGTTAAGCTCGACTGCATTGAGCAGCGGGAATTTGACACCCTGCTTGCCAATACTCATGCCGACACCATCAAAGCTACGCTATCCGCATGGCATGGTTTTTACAGTTGGCTGATTGGCAAATATGTACCGTTGGAGGATGTGTATTACAGCTTTCATAATGATCTTGCAGAACCGATCACGCACAAACCCAAAGCCGGCAAGCATCATACCCACTACCATTATGAACACCCCTTTAACGGTCAGCGTTTTGATAAAAAATACCTCGACTATCCCATTGTGCAGAATGAGGACAGCATTGAAGACTTTATGCGTAAAGCGCCCTACTACGGTCTCATTAAAAAGCACCCCGACGAGGGCTTAACCCCACATGTAAAATCCTTATTGGCCAAAAGCATCGGTGAGGAGCTACCTAACGCCAGCGAAGTGGCTGAATTCTTTAATGTATCTGTCACCACCCTGCATCGGCGTTTAGGCAATGAAGGCTGTAGCTTTCAGACACTGAAAGATGAATCCCGCATGGAGGCTGCCATCCACTATCTAAATTGTCCCGATATCAGCACAGCCGCTATCTCCGACCTGCTCAGTTTTGAAAATCCAAGCACATTTTATCGCGCTTTCAAGAAATGGACCGGCCTTCCTCCCGGGGAATACCGCAAGCAAATACTGGCAAAGCAGCAGTAAACGTCCACAATAATAAGATGGCCACGTGATCTACCCACTAGCGCTATCTAATTGATGACGATGAGCCGATATGCAACTAGGGTTGGTGCAATCGGATATTGTATGTCTACGCCTGATAGCCGATCCTTGCCACCGTTGAAAATTAGCCTTTGAGGACTATGTTATGGCGCACTACAAAGCCCCCCTTCGTGATTTAGAGTTCGTTCGGAACGAGCTATTGTCCATGAATCAATTCTATGCAGACTCAGCACAGTGGAGTGAAGTCAGCCACGACCTCGCTAGCGCTATCCTTGATGAATGCGCTAAATTCAGCGAAAACGTACTTGCCCCGCTCAATCCTATCGGCGACAAACAGGGTTGTACCCTTACAGACGGGCAAGTCAGCACACCTGAAGGCTTTAAAGAAGCCTATCAGCAATATGTTGAGGGTGGCTGGCCAACACTGGAAGGCCCTGCGGCTTACGGTGGTCAGGATTTACCTTCATCGTTGGCACTAGCCGTTACCGAAATGACGGGCACCGCCAACTGGGCCTGGAGCATGTATCCGGGATTGTCCCATGGTGCCTGCCATACCATTGATCATCATGGTACTGACCAGCAAAAAGAAACCTATCTGCACCATCTGATGAGCGGCCAATGGACTGGTACTATGTGCCTGACTGAATCGCACTGCGGAAGCGATCTGGGTCTGTTACGCACCAAAGCAGAACCTAATGCCGATGGCAGCTACAATATTAGCGGCACCAAAATTTTTATCTCCTCCGGTGACCATGATCTGGCTGAAAACATTGTCCACATTGTGTTAGCACGCCTGCCTGATGCCCCCAAAGGCACCAAAGGTATTTCATTATTTATTGTCCCCAAAGTGAACGTTAACCCGGATGGTACCCTGGGCGATAATAATGCTCTCAGCTGTGGTTCACTGGAAGAAAAAATGGGCATTCATGGTAACGCCACTTGCGTAATGAATTTCGATGGCGCCAAAGGTTACTTATTAGGCCCTGAAAATCGCGGTCTGAACTGCATGTTTACCTTTATGAATACCGCCCGCATCGGCACCTCAATTCAGGGGCTTGCCCACGCGGAACTGGCTTACCAGAACTCACTGGCTTATGCCAAAGACCGGCTACAAATGCGCGCGCTCTCTGGCCCGGTAGAACCTGACAAAGCAGCCGATCCGATTATTGTTCACCCCGATGTACGCCGCATGCTGTTGACACAAAAAGCCTTCGCTGAAGGCGGCCGCATGATGATTTATTATGTTGCCCTATTTTCCGATGCATTAAAGATTGCGAAAACGGACGAAGAAAAACAGCAACTGGAAAACCTGCTGGCACTGCTGACGCCAATATCCAAAGCGTTTATGACCGAAACCGGTTTCGAAGCCGCTAACCTTGGCATGCAAATTTTCGGTGGCCACGGTTACATCAGAGAATGGGGCATGGAACAAAATGTCCGTGATAGCCGCATCTCAATGCTCTATGAAGGCACTACCGGCATTCAGGCTTTAGATTTATTAGGCCGCAAAGTTATTATGAGCGGCGGCAAATTATTACAAGAAGCGATCGGGCCTATGATCGAATTTTGTAATAACAATGCCGACCGTGAAGAATTGGCAGAATTTATTACCCCACTCAGCGCCTTGCTAAAACAATGGAATAGCTTAACCGAGCAAATCGGGGCCGCAGCGATGAACAATGCCGATGAAGTTAATGCTGCCTGTGTCGATTACCTGATGTTCTCGGGTTACGTTTGTTATGCTTTTTTATTCGCTCGCGCGGCTAAAATTTCACAAGCAAAATTAGCGGAAGGCACTAATGATAAAGAGTTTTATGAAGCTAAAATTTATTTGGCTAAATTCTTCTATCAACGCCTACTACCCAGAACCAGTAGCCTGGCTCAAACGATGACTTCGGGCGTAGACAACCTACTCAATAAAGACATTAATCCATTTTAATTAACCAGCAAAATCGCTATTAATTTTAACGCCCTATGGATTCCTAACAGGAGCTTTTTGTAATGACCTATCAAGGCAAGGCAATCACTGTCACCGTCAATGAGGGGATCGCGACCCTCACTTTTGATCTGCAAGGCGAATCGGTTAATAAATTTAACCAGCTAACACTGCGGGAGTTGCAGGAAGTTGGTCAACAGTTAACTACCGATAAAACCATAAAAGGTTTATTAGTCACCAGTGCGAAAAATGTGTTTATCGTCGGTGCTGACATCACTGAATTTGGCGAACTGTTCGATAACAACGAAGAAGCCGTTATTGCCGAACAAGTGTATAAGGTTAATACCGAAATTTTTAATGTTATCGAAGACCTGCCCTTCCCGATCGTGAGTGTTATTAACGGCCTCGCGCTGGGCGGCGGCTTTGAGATGTGTTTGGCCACCGACTACCGGGTAATGGCCAGCACTGCTCAGGTAGGCTTTCCCGAAGTGAACCTCGGTATCATTCCCGGCTACGGCGGCACCGTACGGACACCCCGTATTATTGGCGGCGACAATGCAGTCGAGTGGATTTCCGGTGGCAAACAATACAAAGCGCCTGCGGCATTAGCCGTAGGCATTGTCGACGCAGTGGTTGAGCCCGAGCTGTTAAATGAAGCAGCTATGGATTTATTACAAAAAGCCATTGCGGGTGACTTTGATTACCAGCAGCGCCGGACTGAAAAATGTGGCCCGCAATTACTCGATGATATTGAGTTAATGATGGCCTATACCACCGGTAAAGCGATGGTATCGCAACAATCGCCAAAAGGGATGATAGCGCCCATTACTGCCGCTAAAACCATGGAGAAGCACGCCAAACTTAGCCGTGACGAAGCCCTGAAAATTGAAGGCCAGCAAATCGCGAAACTGGCCAAGACCGAAGTTTCTCGCAATCTGATTAATCTGTATTTAGCGGATCAGGTATTAATTAAAACCGCTAAAACCTATGCTTCGGGTTCCGCTCCTGTCAGTCAGGCTGCGGTACTCGGTGCCGGTATTATGGGTGGCGGCATTGCCTATCAATCTGCCTCAACGGGCACACCGATCATTATGAAAGACATTGCTCAGGCTGGTATTGATATGGGCATGTCAGAGGCTGGCAGTTTATTGGCCAAGCGCGTTAGTCGCGGTCGGTTAACCCCCGAAGCAATGGCCGATACCCTCAGCAAAATTACACCAACATTGAGTTACGAAGGCATTGATGCGGCAGAACTCGTCGTTGAGGCCGTGGTTGAAAATGCCAAGGTTAAAAAAGCGGTGCTTAGCGAACTTGAAAACCTGGTCAGCGCCGATACCATTATTACCTCTAACACCTCGACGATTCCGATTTCTGAATTAGCGGGCGCACTAAAAAGACCAGAAAACTTCTGTGGCATGCACTTTTTCAACCCGGTGCATCGCATGCCTTTAGTAGAAATTATCCGCGGCGAAAAAACCAGCGAGCAGGCTATCGCTCGCACTGTTAGTTTTGCTCTGGCCATGGGTAAAAAACCAGTGGTAGTGAACGATTGCCCGGGGTTTTTGGTTAATCGAATTTTATTCGCTTACTTCGCTGGCTTTGTAGCCTTATTAAAAGAAGGCGCTGATTTTCTCGCCGTCGATAAAGCCGCTGAAAAATTTGGCTGGCCGATGGGCCCTGCGTATTTAATTGACGTCGTGGGTATTGATACAGGCGTCCATGCTGGCGCAGTAATGGCTGAAGGTTTTCCTGACCGCATGAAACAGGAATACACTACCGGCATGGAAGTCTTGCTAGAAAATAGTCGCCTAGGCGAGAAAAACGGTAAGGGCTTTTACAGCTATGAAGCGGATAAGCGCGGCAAAGTGCGCAAGACCTATGATGAGAGTGTGCGCGCATTATTAGCCCCGCATGTAGACAGCCCTAAAGAATTTAGCGAAGAAGAAATCATTGATCGCTTAATGATTCCTCTGTGCCTGGAGTCTATCCGCTGCCTGGACGATAACATCGCCGACAATGCTACTGAGTTGGATATGGCTTTATTGTACGGTGTGGGTTTTCCAATCTTTCGCGGCGGTGCTATGCGCTATGTGGAAAATATGGGGCTGGCAACGTTTGTTGCCAAGGCAGACCAATACCAGCATCTCGGCCCGCTATTCCATCCCACGGATTCACTTCGCCAACTCGCCGCCAGCAATGGCAGCCTATTCGCATAACGGCTAATACTTTTAGGAGAACATTGTGAGCTTATCTAACTTAAATCCCAGAGATGCCGTGATTGTTGATTTTGGTCGTACCCCGATGGGACGTTCCAAAGGCGGTTGCTTTAGAAATACCCGCGCAGAAAATTTGTCTGCCCACCTGATCAATGAATTATTTGCCCGCAACAGCAAGCTAGACCCCGCTGAAGTCGAAGATGTGATATGGGGCTGCGTCAACCAAACCAAAGAACAGGGCTGGAATATTGGCCGTATGCTCAGTTTGTTGTCGGTGATCCCCCATCAAGCGGGCGGCCAAACGGTCAGCCGCTTATGTGGCTCATCCATGAGCGCCATGCACAGCGCTGCTCAGGCGATCATGACCAACAATGGCGATATGTTTGTCGTTGGCGGCGTTGAACACATGGGCCATTTACCTATGGATCATGGCATTGACCCCAACCCCACTGCCAGTAAATACGTAGCAAAAGCGGCCGGCATGATGGGCATGACTGCAGAATTCCTGGCAATCATGCACGGTATCAGCCGTCAGGATCAGGATGCGTTTGCTGCCCGCTCACATCGCTTAGCCCATGACGCTACAATTAACGGCCGCTTCGATCGAGAGATCATCGCCACCGAAGGTCATGCCAGCAATGGTTTCAAAACCTTAGTGCGCACGGATGAAACTATTCGACCGGACACCACACTGGAATCGTTAGCCGAACTCAAGCCGGTATTCGATCCTAAAAACGGTACCGTAACTGCGGGAACATCCTCGCAAATTTCTGACGGTGCTTCAGCGATGATTATGATGTCCGCAGAAAAAGCGCAAGCACTGGGTATTAAACCGATTGCGGTCATCCGCTCGATGGCTGTTGCCGGCGTTAATCCATCGATTATGGGTTATGGTCCGGTGCCTTCGACCGAAAAAGCCCTGAAGCGCGCAGGTTTAACACTGGATGATATTGATTGTTTTGAATTAAACGAAGCGTTTGCCGCACAATCACTACCGGTATTAAAAGACTTGAATCTTTTGGACAAGATGGATGACAAGGTCAATTTGTATGGCGGCGCCATCGCCCTGGGTCATCCCTTTGGCTGCTCGGGTACACGCATCACCGGCACTTTGCTAAACGTTATGGAACACAAAGATGCCAGCCTCGGTATCTCCACCATGTGTATTGGTTTGGGACAAGGGATTACAACCGTCATTGAACGGTTGAACTAAACCTCGTTAAACCCACTAATAAAAAAGCCCCGATAACGTTAGCTACCGGGGCTTTTTTATGAGTGAGAATAATTAAATATTAACCCCGCAGTTTTTGTGCGCGCTGACCGACAATATGCAATGCCGCAACACGGTAGGTTTCTGCCAAAGTGGGGAAGTTAAAAATATTTTCAACGAAAGCATCAACCTCCATATGCGATAACAAAGCCATTTGCCCGATATGAATTAACTCAGTAGCGCCCTCACCAATTATTTGCACACCCAATAATTTTTTGCCACTGGGGTCGGCAACCATACGCAGCAACCCGTCCTGAATGCCGGAAATTTGACCGCGCGCAATCTCTTCAAATTTAGCTACACCGATAATCGGATCGCCGTAATCTTCAATCGCCTGCGCCTCACTCATGCCGACAGTAGACAGTTCAGGTATAGCATAAATTCCGCCGGGGATAAGCTCGGTCATTTCACCCATATCCAAACCCAAGGCCGCACAACTGGCACGACGGCCCTGCTCCATAGAGGCAGAAGCCAATGAGGGGGGCCGATCACATCACCCGCAGCATAAATATTTTCAATCGCCGTACGGCAGTGTCGATCTACTGGAATGATACCTCTGTCATTTAATGCCAGACCGACATTTTCAATATTTAAACCTTTAATATTGGAAACCCGGCCAGCAGCTGACAACAATTTCTCACTGCGATAAATGGTGCCATCTTCCAATTCAGTAATTACCTGTGAAACCCCATCCCAATACACTCGAGTAACATTGGCATTAGGAATAAAACGTGCGCCTTCAGATTCAAACGCGTGCACAAAACGATCGGTAAGCGCTTTATCCAAAAAACCCAAGGGCCTTGGATAGCGGTCGATCATAGTGACCCGCACCCCAAGACTGGCAAAAATGGACGCGTACTCGCTGGCAATAACACCACCGCCCAATACCGTTAGTGTTTGCGGCAAGTACATCATCGACAAAATAGAATCACTGTCGTACACATACTCGTGATCCACTTCAATATTATCGACCTGACGCGGAACCGAACCGGTAGCGATTACAAAGTAATCGGCGGTAAGCTGATCAGTGGCGCCTCCGGGCATACTGATATCAATGGTATTTTTATCGACAAAACTGGCGCGACCCAATATCCGTTCAATTTTATTACGCTGAATCTGGTTATTAATATATTCGTCGTGAGCACTAATTACCGAGTGCATATTATCAATTAATGCGGCCATCTCCATATCCGGACGCAACGAAAAAGAAAACAGTTCTGCATGATGACGTAAGCCGGCTATCCGCAATGCATTCTCGCGTAAGGTTTTACTGGGAATGGTACCGCGGTGAACGCAGGCACCACCCAATACTTTATCCGCTTCAACCAGTGCCACTTTTTTATTTGCCTTGGCCGCCTGTACCGCCGCTTTTTGTCCAGCAGGGCCGCTGCCAATAATAATAATGTCGTAATGCTTACTCATAAGGTTTTTACTCTGACTACGCGCTATAGCGATAATTCGGCAATGGTATTGTGAATGGATTCCGCTTTTTCCAGTAACTGCTGCACATCATCAGCATACAGATTCATCTCGATGATAGTGGGATCAGCACTTAGACTATCCGCTTGATAATTTCTATCGCCCAACGTCACCGCCGCGAACACCTGTGCCGCTTTCACCGTAGCGACGACATCAGCTGAGTGTGAAGGCGCTACTGTTGAATTTATACCTTCAATCGTGTGCCCTACTGCTACGGGCAACTGCCAATGCTTGGCTAACTGCTGACCCACTTCGCTCTGATACTGTTGCATAAATTGAGTCACTAAAGCCTCATCAATCGTTAGCTCATCCTGGTTGGCAATATCGATAACCGTTTGCAATACTACCGGACGGCCAATCTGGCATAACAAACCACACAGAAAGGTTGACTCCACATTCCGGCGACCTTGGCGCGCAATTTCCCTTGCCCATACCGCAGTCGCTAGCGAGTCCTCCCAAATTTGCTTTACCAGTGACTCAAAGCCCTTGGCATCAAATATCTTTGGCCCCATTGTCGCCGCCATCGCAATATCCGACATATTTTGCATACCCAGTCGGGCTATCGCCTGCTGTAATGAGGTCATTTTTGCATTGGGACTATAGGCGGCTGAATTGGCAATGCGCATGACATGCCCCGCCAGCGCCTGATCGCTTTGAATCAATTTGGCTAGAGCGGCGGCATCGGAGTTGACATCGTTTACCAGTGACAGCACCTGGGTGGTGACTTGTGGCAGCATTGGCAGTGCCAGGGCTTTCATACTAATACGCTTCTCTAACTGGGAGCGTATGGCGTCAATTAGTGCTTCAGGCATACCGTTATACTCAGGTTATTATCAATAGGCAGCTTACGAGGGCCACAGAAAAATGTTCTATTCGTATCAACAGTTTAGATCATCTTTCTAATAACTAAAGTGAATTTAGCTACTCGCCAACAATCGTCCCGCAGACGCCCTCCTTAAACGGGATAAAATGTGCAAAATTAGCAAATTTTCACTTGATCCATTACCCGCCAATGATACCCTCTGCTGCAAAATATTGGCCTAAAGCCAAATCATACTAATAACAACTCGAGGATAGGAAATGCCTATAAAAATCATAGTATGCTCAATGTTGCTAATGGTGAGCAGCTGGCTGACTCAGGCCGACATTACCGTGGGTGAAAAATTACCCGAACTGGAAATCAAAAAAAAGGGGGAGCTGATCCTGACAGGTGATGACATCAGCTATGCCGAATGGAGCACTAAAGCACTGCAAAATAAAGTACAGATTCTACAATATTTGGCCGGACGTATGACTGCCAGCAAAGTTAACAAACCCTTTACCGACAAACTAGAAACTCTGGATCTGTCGGCCGACCACCACCACACAACCACCATTATCAACTTGAACGACACATTCTTTGGTACTTCTGGCTTTGTCGCCAGTGAACTGAAAAAGAACAAAATAAAATATCCTTCTACCAGCATAGTTGCTGATAAAAAGGGATCCGGTCAAAAATCTGGGGGCTGAAACCAGAAAGCTCTGCGATCGCTATTATTTCACCGCGAGGTGAAGTGTTATTCTTTAAAGATGGCGCGCTTAGCGAAACTGAAATTGATAGTACGCTGGATCTTATCCAGCAACAAATAGCACAAATCAAGTAGGTAAAACCAGGATAGCAGGGAGTCGCTAGGATGCGACTCCTTATTGAAACAAAAAATGATCAACCGGCCACAGCAACTGCCGCTTGCTGCTCAACGTAACGGCGGAAATTTTTAAACATTCGACGATTAAACCAAGCCATTAATGGACCGAATAGGGTTAATACAATTTTGCTGAACCCTTTTGGCTCCATCGCCATAACCCACACCACTTTGCAACTGCCATTCCCCAAATCTGTCACTTGATAATCTTCAGCAAACGATTCAGTGGAATCCTGACTCATAGCAGTAAAACAAAAGGCCATACGCTTTCCGGGCTCCCAAGCAATAAACTCTTCTTCACCCACTAAACCACCGCTCATATAAACCGTACGGGTAGTCCCTACAGCAAATGGCTTGGGCGATGTCCACTCCACTTTTTGAATCGGGTCGCCCATACAGTCCAGGATTCCGCATCTTCAAATACTGCAAATAATTGTTCAGGGGTGGCCTGAATAATTTCCTCACAGTGATAGCGATGCTTTGCCGATTGCAGAAAATCCAGACCCACTTTTTTACATTGAAACATAGCAATACCTATGGCGATTGTTATTATTGACCAATAGCACACCACAACCATAACACACGTACAAGTTAACAGCTGTTAATACAGGCCAGCATATTACTTCGGCTATCCAGAATTATAATGAGACAGGAGTTAATAGGCCTTGGCTCGAGCTGTGTCAAACGGCCTTAAACAATCTCAGTTTGACGCAAGGGAGCCTGCAAGTGATTGCTAAAGCACTTTGAATGCAGAAAACTACCCCCCTCCTCTATGACTACCGGAATCTTACTCAGCTGCTCTATGGGTAGGTCAAAAAAATCTTGCTCAACCACAACAGCCTCTTGTATATGGGAACAAGCAACCATAAAAATGACCAATACAAGCATTGATGCTCGCATCCATCTATCGCAATACCACACTGTTATTGTTTGGCCTACACGAAAATTGCTGTCCATAGTTTCTTCCTTAAAATAAATCCGGTTAAACTAACGCAATCCACTTAAGCTTCCGTTACACAACGCCTACAAAGCCTGTAATTGACTATGAACTACTTTATCCAAAGCACCAGCAACTTAAAATAACTATTAGCTTCTATTCAAAGCCTGTAATATTTAAAAAAATTATAACCAATACCAATCTTCCCTTAGACCTACTAACCCAGAGCGAGCTCACTGTTGACCACTCTTGAAATCATTTACCAGGACGATTATCTGGTTGCGATCAATAAACCTGGCGGCCTATTAGTTCATCGCAGCATGATTGACCGTCATGAAACCCAATTCGCACTGCAAATATTGCGGGACCAGATAGGCCGTCGCGTTTACCCGGTACACCGCTTGGACAAACCAACATCGGGTGTATTGATATTCGCACTTAACGCTGACATAGCGCGCCTGATATCAATCCAATTTGCGGAGCAAAAAATCAACAAAACCTATCAACTGGTAGTTCGAGGATACTGCCCCCAAGAAGGACGGATTGATCACCCGCTAAAAGAACAATTCGACAAAATAACAGACAAACTTAGCCGCAAAGATAAACCCGCACAAAGCGCGGTGACTTCCTATAAACGACTAGCAACCGTCGAGTTGCCCTTCGCCGTTGACCGCTACCCACAATCCCGTTACTCACTGGTTGAAGCCTATCCCGAGACCGGTAGAAAGCACCAAATTCGACGCCACTTCAAACACATCGCCCACCCCATTATTGGGGACGCCAAACACGGAAAAGGAAACCACAACCGTTTTTTTCAACAGCAGTTTAATTGCCATCGGTTACTATTAGCCTGTACCCGAATAGAACTGCAGCACCCTACAAACAAAAAAATATTGCAACTAAATGCTGATCTGGACGATAGCTTTCGAGACATAGTTAAACTCTTCTAATAGCTCACTGATAAACCGTAAAAAAAAACCGCTTCCCCCTAACAGAGAAACGGTTGCAAAGGTCTAGTGAGACCTAGACGAAATTTTTCAAAAGTACAGGTAGTAAAATCAGCCTAACAGTTATTGGTAATTAGGATCTTTCCATGGTCCAGCGGTTTTTGAGCGCACCGGCTGAATCATCACGGGCGGCTCGCTCAAGGGGTAATCTTCCCCCCAGTTGACCGCATCACCTTGCATTTCTACTCGTGCATTGTCGGTATACCAATCGACTAAATCGCCGTCACAACGCAGGATAAAGGTGAAACCATCTTCATCACCAGCGACGAAATCACCATGACGAATACCTGCGGGGCGGAAAAAGTAGCCGCCACGACGAATCTCGCCATAGTTATAATCAAACTCTCCATCTAACAAATAGGCTTCTTCGAACACTGGATGATGCGCTAAAGGGTGCTCAACCCAACCTGCTTTGGCTTTTATTAATCGTGTATAAAACCCGGTATCGGGATTACGATAAAGCAATTTGATGAACAACCCTGGTACCGGCGTACCGCCACGTTCAAAATTCATAGGACTGCCATTATCTGGATCCACTACGTCATACCATTCCATCGCATTGCTATGTTTAATAGTTAATTCAGCATGCTCTGCTTTATCAGAACCGTGTTGATTACCAGGAGCGAACACCCAATCGCCATACTCTCTGAACAATAAGATCTCAGTGCCGGCCTTCACTTCTATCGCGGGCGTTAACACACCTTTAGGCGCACACCAGTAGTCACCCTCACCCAACATTGTGTCCCCTAGCTTCACTTCACCCTTCAGAATAAACCACTCAGTAACCGCTGCATGCAGACCCGCAGGTCGAGACCAATCGGTAACAAAGTCAACTCGCAAGGAAGCCGATCCATCCTCTTCGTCGTAACTAAGGTTTCGCTGCTTGGCCTCGCCAACGCCGTGAGGCAATTCAGCCAAATGCCAAATCAGGTCTTTTTCATCAATAAATTCCACATGGGGACGCATGGCGCTTTCTCCTAACCGTTGCTGTTTACAATAAGTGTAAGGTAGCCCACTTGCTTGATAGATAAAAATAGATATTATATTCATTAATCATAGACTTTAATCTATGAAATTGAATAACAGGACCTCTTGTGACTACCACCATCGACACCCACCTACTGACCAAGCTAGGCACGCTGCGGCAATTACAGATTTTTATGAGTGTTGCCCAGTGCGGCAGCATTGGGCGTGCCGCAGAACAGCTACACCTCACCCAGCCCAGTGTTTCCATGCAAGTACGCAAACTGAGCGAAGCCATCGGCTTGCCGCTCTACGAAGTGATTGGCCGCAAGCTTAACCTTACCGCCGTTGGCCACGAAGTACTGGCAGCGGGAGAAGAAATTTTTGATGCGGTGAACCGACTCAATCACCGAATTAGTGATATCAAAGGCCTGGATTCAGGAATTTTAAAAATCGCCGTGGTTAGCACTGCCAAGTATTTTCTTTATCACGTACTAGGCCCTTTTTGTGAGCGATATCCCGGCGTTGATGTGGAATTTACGGTGGGGAACCGCAGCGAAATCATTGAGCGGATGCATAAAAATCTTGATGATTTATACATTATTGGCAACCCACCGGATGAATTCGAGCTGATTGAATATCCTTTTTTACCCAACCCGGTCGTGGTAATCGCCAGCAACAAACATCCTCTCGCCGAAGCAGCAACGCTGGATTGGAGTGACTTGGCCGAGCAACGGTTTATATTGCGAGAATTAGGCTCTGATACCCGCCTAAGTATTGAGCAACATCTGGCAAAATATCAATTAAGCATGCCTAAGGCAATGACCATAAAAAGCAATGAAGCGATTAAATACGCCGTCATAGCAAATATGGGGATTTCTATTTTATCCGCTTATATTTTATACGACAGCAAAGATTTGATTCAGCTTCAAGTCACTAACTTTCCCATTATGTCGCAATGGCAAATGGTACATTTACGCGACAAGCGACTCTCTGTGGTAGCAGAAAGGTTTTTACGATTTTTTTTAGAGCAGGGCAACAAATTACTGCCATGCAAAGGATTGAAAAAAATATTCGATCTGCCACAGACTGCAACTGGTAATTGCAGCTGGGCCAATCAAGATTTTGTAGACTACACCTTGAACGCTTTTACCATATCGCGTAACGAGGCACCCAATTGAGCCAGATCGTGGCTGGCAATCGATGTCTGCTCGGTCTGGTCGTTAACACCACGAGACAAATCAGAAACGCGAGTAACATTGCGGCTAATTTCTTCTGCAGTTGCACCCTGCTCTTCAGCCGCAGCAGCGATCTGTATGTTCATATCGTTAATGCTACTGATCATCAACGATATATCATTGAGAATATCTGCAGAACGCGTTACCCGCTCAATACCCGTTTCAGCGCGCTGGTTAGAATTACTTACGGTTGCCACAACTTGATTGGTGCCTTGCTGAAAAGCAGTAATAGTTTGACGAATGGTTTCTGTCGATTCCTGAGTACGCTGCGCCAGCGTTCTAACCTCATCAGCCACTACCGCAAAACCACGACCTGCTCGCCCGCTCTGGCAGCTTCAATCGCTGCGTTTAATGCCAGCAAATTTGTTTGTTCAGCGACATTTTGAATGGCATCCAGTACATGCCCGATATTCTTAGAGTTACTTTCTAACTCTTTAATGGCATTAGCTGCGTCCTGAACCTCATGGGTTAAAGTTTCAATTTCAAGTCTGGCTTCTTGTGCAACCTTTGAACCTTCTAATAATTGCGCATGTACTTCCGATACGCTATCAGCCGCGGCCGAAGCATTACGGGCAATTTCCAAGGCAGTGGAACTCATTTCATTCACTGCCACCGCCGCATGCTCCACTTCGTTAGTTTGCGACTCTGAAGACTGCTTCACCTCCAGCGTAATCATTGACATTTCTTCGGCAGAACTGGCCACCATTAAAGACGCTTCATTTATTTTCCCTATCATTTCATTTAAGGCAGCTAACAAATCATTAAACGAAAAAGCTACCTGTGCAATCTCATCATTTCCTTTTGCATCTAGCCGTACTGTTAAATCTTTATTCTTTATAATCTCGGTAATATCCTGGGTAAACGCTAATAGTGGACGCGTAATGGAAAACGCAACCAATAATACAATTACCGTCACTACAATACCGACGATGCTAATGGATGCCACCAGAAATTGATTATGACTAGTGGTTGCTGCAACAATTTCTTCATGAATGGTTTTTTTCAAACCATCAAATAAGGTTTCTGTTTTATGAATAGTTGCTCTTAACTCACCCAAAGCACCACTGCTCGAGTCTAAACCCTTATTTTTTTCCGCTGCTACCAAGGCGTTAAATTGACGAGCATAACTGCTGATCGACTGATTGACCGCAGCGCTTTCAGCAACAGACAAATTAGCCGACGCGATAGATTTAAAGTTGGCTATTTCAGCATCAAATTTCTCCAGATATTTTAGATCGCCGCGTAACATAAAATCTTTTTCATGGCGCCTTAGCATTAACATTGAAGCCAATACTCTTGGATTATCGGATAGCAGTTCTTCAACTGAGTGTACGGCTGATCTTAAGCCACCATATAAGCCTGATTTTGGATCTAAGCCTATCTCCTGTTGTAACGCAGCAATATTATTAAAACGTTGCTTATACTCTGTTAACAAGCCCCCATACTATCCAGACTCGGCGCCTCGATATCTGCGTCATTCAGCTGAGCACTTAATTTTTTAAGATCGGACAAACCCTCTTCAGCGGTAACATTGAAGGCTTCTACATATTTCAGATCTTTTCGAGCAAGAAAGTCCTTTTCATGTCGACGCAAGGTCAACATATTGACTTTCAAATCACTCAATAAGGTATCGCTTTGCTCAATTTTATGAAGAGTCGATACGCTATTAGCAACAATGACACCGATAATCACCAATGCTACTACCGTGACAGCCGCCAATAAAAACAAGCGGTTCTTGATTGATAAACTCATAGTTACTCCAGCAGGGAAAGACATTTAAGCATTACATGTCCCTAGCTAAAAGCGCTTTATTGAAACGCTACGGAACCAGGATTAGTAAATGAATCTTATAGCCACAGTGTAGCCAAAACACATAATTACACTAGGCCTATGAGTTTATCGGCCAAGCGTTTAATAATTAAAGCTAAAATTCACTATATTTGCTACGAAAAGTAAGAAAGCACCAGCAGCAATAAGGCAATGAGCAAACCTGAGCCTATCAAGGCAACCGCATTTAACTCAATAAAGTCTTTTAATGTTAGCCAAAAGCCCTCACCACTACCGCCACCCTCATCCTCTTCCACATAAGCAGGACCGCCCATCCTGGTGATATCAGCACTTGGCGCTGGTCGTGGCTGAGTAGGCGTCGCTTGTTCTGCGGGGTTGCCTAAAGGTAAGCCTAACGATTTCCGGCTCAATTGCTGGCCCGGAAGCTTCATTTGCAGGGACGGTAACAATAACAACAGTGATATTGTCATGACCACCCGCCACTACTGCAGCCCGGATTAGCGCATTCAGGGCCTCTTCTGGATCTTCAGCAGCAGCCAATAGTTTGGCTATATCATGATCCAGTACCTCATCCACCAAGCCGTCACTGCATAAAATAAGCTGCTGACCCGCAGCCAATCTGCCACGAACACTACCAACGTCCAGACCACCTTCGGCGGCCACACCGACAGCCTGAGTGATTAAATTACGATTGGGGTGATTAATAGCTTCTTCGTAGCTGATTGCACCATTGCTGAGCAAACTTTCTACATAGGAATGATCACGACTGATTTGCTTGAGCTCTGATTCACCATCCCATAAATAGGCGCGACTATCACCGACCCAAGCCACGTGATAATCAAGGCCGCTAAACTTAACAGCTACCGCAGTAGAACCCATGCCGGCCTTGCTTTCATCCGCTGCGGCCGCTGCTGTAACTGCACTGTGCGCTTGGGTGATTGCCGCTACCAGATCCTCACCCTTGGCGGTCGCTCGCTCGATGGTGACTTTGACTAGTTCACTGGCAACTTCGCCACAGGCATATCCGCCCATACCATCAGCAACGACGCCCAAGCCTGAGGCCGTATCGACAGCAAAACAATCTTCGTTATGTTCTCTTTGACCGGGGTGGGTAGCTCCAATAATAGAAATCATATCGCGATTAGATCCGGACTGATTCGGGGTCGCAGCTTGAGGACAAACCATAAGGCATTGTGTATATCTCCATCACATTGTTTATTTACTTTATTTTTATTACACACAAAGTATGGCCGACATTTGGCCTTATCTACCCATTGAGCTTAGCAATAGTCCCTGATTATCGCCACTTCTATTACAGATTAGTGCTAAACTACTGCTGGCCCAAAATAAACGTTACGGGCCATTTTTTTAACTATCTACTTAAGAAGAGAACCATGACTATATTTTATCGAATCATACTTAGTGCAGTACTGGCGGCAGCCGGCACTTTCGCTATTCAATCAATGGTACCAAGCGACAATAGCACTGCCTTTAACCCTATCCTATTCGCAATCATTTTTATCTGTTGCGCACTAACTGGATTAATCAGTTCCAGCCTAAACTCATCAACTAGCACCACTGGCAAAACTAGCCCCAAAGCAAAAAAGCCTAGCGCCGAAGGCCGTGAACAAGGTCAAGTTAAGTGGTTTAATGTGAGCAAGGGCTACGGTTTTGTAACCCGCGCCAATGGCGAAGATATTTTTGTACACTTTCGCTCGATTCGCGGCACTGGCCGCAAAGTATTGCGCGATGGACAAGCCGTAGAATTTACGGTGACTGACGGAGACAAGGGACCTCAAGCCGAGGACGTGGAAGCGGTCGCTTAACCCGGACAAGTTTTCGTTCTATCAATACCAAAACGGCTTAAGCAGATAACAATCGCTTAAGCCGTTTTTTTATACTGCCTTTACTCCAACATCAGTCGCTGCAAGAAACTGCTGAAATACACGGTACAAGCTGTAGCCATCACAACTCCCCGCTAATTCACGGATAGAATGCATCGCGAATGTGGGCACCCCAATATCCAACGTTTTAACCCCTAACTCACTCGCTGTAATCGGACCAATCGTGCTACCACAGCCCAAGTCGGTTCTTACCACAAAGGATTGCACCGGCTCACCTGCAACGTCACACCAATGCTTGAATAAAGACGAGGTATCACTATTGGTGGCATAGCGCTGATTGGCATTCATTTTAATCACCGGGCCTGCATTGAGACGCGGGCCGTGATTACCATCATGCCGATCAGCAAAATTAGGGTGAAGTCCATGAGCATTATCCGCCGATATAATCATCGACTGATCCATCGAGCGCGATAAATCTTTGTCACTCACTAATATCCGCTGTAGCACTGACTTCAGCATAGGACCATTAGCACCGACAGCAGAAGTGCTTCCAACTTCTTCATGATCATTACAAACCAATACTGAATTTTGACTATCATCTGCGATTAACGCCTGCAAACCAATATAGCATGACAGCAAATTATCGAGCCGCGCACTGGCAATAAAATCTTCATTCAAGCCAATCAATGCCGCGGCCTGAGTGTCATAAAAACTCAGTTCGTAATCCAGCACTTGTACCGCCGCACAAACAGGGTGCTCTAACAATAATTGTGCAAGCAACAGCTCTCTAAAATTTACTGGATCCGCAGCATCCAACATCAATAATGGCGGGATATCCGTTTGCGGATTCACCGTGCGGTTTTTATTCGCTTCACGATCAAGATGGATTGCCAAACTTGGAACCGTGGCGATGGGCTTTATAAAATTAATCAAGGCACTGCAAACTGCACCCGACTTGTCCTTGAAGTTGACTCGCCCTGCCAAGGATAAATCCCGATCAAACCAGGGATTTAATAGTGCACCACCATAAACTTCGACCCCCAACTGGAAATACCCTTCACCCTGCAATTCCGGTTGCGGCTTGACCTTAAGACACGGGCTATCAGTGTGCGCACCTATCATTCTAAAACCGGATGATACGGGATCTTTATCACTAACATTGAACGCAACAATGGAAGAACCATTACGTACCACATAATAACGCCCTGCGCCCAACTGCCATTCATCGGCTTCACGCAACGCCGTAAACCCAGCAACATCCAAGCGCTGAGTTATTTGCTCAACCGCGTGAAAAGGCGTACAGGACGCCGTTAAAAACGCCAGTAAATCATCATTAAACTCTTTGATATCCATCATTCTCTCTTATCGAATTGACTAATATTACTTTCGGAAATGCTCTAAACGCGCCAATAAACTAGAGGTATCCCAGCGACCACCACCCAAAGATTGCACTTCACTATAAAATTGATCGACCAAACTGGTCACGGGTAAGTGACTGCCATTACGGCGTGCTTCTTCTAACACATAAGCTAAATCTTTACGCATCCAGTCTACGGCAAAACCATGATCATATTGACCGTTAATCATTGTTTGGTGGCGATTATTCATTTGCCAGGACTGCGCCGCACCTTGGCTGATGACTTCAACCACCGCTGCTACATCTAAATCTGCCGCCTGCGCAAAATGCAAACCTTCCGCCAACCCTTGAACCAATCCGGCGATACATATTTGATTAACCATTTTAGCTAACTGTCCGGCGCCAGTATCGCCTAGCCATTTGATGGTCCCAGCGTAAGCTGCAACCACACCCGTAACTTGTCGATAAATATCATCACGGCCACCGCACATGACTGTTAGCTGACCATTTATAGCCCCGGCTTGACCACCAGAAACAGGCGCATCTATAAAACCATTACCATGTGCCGCTAATAAACCTGCCACTTCACGAGCGACTTCTGCAGAGGTAGTGGTGTGATCTACCACAATCGCCGCTGGCGCAAGCCCTCTCAACACGCCATCTTCACCCAGCATCACCGCGCGTAAGTCATCATCATTACCTACACAACTAAATACCATGGTGGCATTAGCTGCTGCCTGCGCCGGTGTCGTCGCCCACTGACCACCATATTCTTCTGCCCATTGGCGGGCTTTATCGGTATTGCGGTTGAAAACCGTGACCTCATGCCCTGCTTTTTGCAAATGCCCTGCCATCGGGTAACCCATTACCCCGAGACCAATAAAGGCTAATGCTTTTGATTCAGACATTGTGTCAACCCCTCTTCAAAGCAAATAAATTACTTTAGTAAATACAGATAATAAATTGATATATAAGGAAATAAATTTTGACTAAAACGCTACGCAAACGTGTCAATACCGACCAATTCAACTCCCAATCGCTGCTCAGGGGTGGGGGTATTTTCAGCAAAGGTTTGTAGCGCCTTACGGGTATTTAACGGTAAATCATCACGACTCAATGGTTGGCGGTTGGCCTGATTACTATTGCTATTATTCAGGCCACTACCTGCCGATGCCGAATCAACTCGTTGCTGTAATAACTCGTCACTGCGAGCACGTAACTCATCCAATGAACTGTTGTTACGGTCGTCATCAGCATTGCGCGTGGTTTCCCGCTGTACGTCCTTCACCACCCGGGTACTAATATCCGAACGCTGGGTTTGCGAAGGCGGGAGCGTAACGATTGGCAGCGAAGAAATTTGCACGCTAATAACTCGACACAGTTAATAAAACGGAGGTTATTATAGGCTCTGATCGTCGCTTATGGAATAGCCTCAAAACCATCAATAACATGAAATAAAGCAGCCACCAGATAAAATAAATAAGCCTTAAACAGATTGCTTTTGCCAGGCCACCTCATCACGTAGATAAACAGGGAGCGCCTGTTCAGCCGGATACAACAGGCCTCGTTCAAAATCATACTGCGCCAGCTCAGCTACGGCAGACGCTGTTGGCAAAATGTCAGCATGCCATTGCTGATAGTGCTCAAATTGATTGACTTGAACAGCGTACTGATAACCACTACCCAAGCCTATAATATTTTGTCTATCGACGTGATGACCGGCTAACAACTGCTCTGGCGCTGTCAACCGCTCATCCCCGACACAAACCAACTGATGCCCCTCTAATTGGTACAGCGCCCAGTACACTTCGCTCATTCGTGCATCCAGAGTACTCAATAAAAAATCGGACTTAACGCCCTGCCCTTCAGTCATGAGCCACGCCTGAGCCTGAGCAGCCAAGGTGGAAATAGCGATCACCGGTATGTCTGCTCCATAGGCCAAACCCTGTACGGCCCCTAAACAAATACGCAAACCGGTAAATGACCCTGGCCCACGACCAAAAGCTATTGCATCTATTTGCGACAGTGACACACCACAATCAACCAGTAATTGATCCACCATTGGCAATAATCGCTGAGTATGTTGACGTGCTGCCAACTCAAAATGATGCTGAATGACTGCCTCGGCATTCGACTGTTTATCTAACAGCGCCACTGAGCAGGCATGCGTTGAACTATCAAGAGCCAGTATTTTCATTTATTACCACACAATCAAATTAACTAACGGCATCGGTTTTTTTGCGAGCTAAAAAATCGGTTACAAGCGGCAGTGAAGTCACTTGAGCCATCACCGGCAAACTAGCTAAAAAAACACGGCCATATGGCTTACTTAGTAACCGTTTATCAGCAATCATTATAACCCCCCGATCAGATGGACGCCGTAATAAACGACCACAACCCTGACGCAAACGAATGACTGCCGCCGGCAGCATATAGTGCTCAAAACTATCAACACCATGGGCTGCCAACTCAGCAGCGCGCAATTGAATCAATGGCGAATCGGGTGGCGCAAAGGGTAACTTATCGATCACCACTGCCGATAAAGGCACACCCGACAAATCCAGCCCCTCCCAAAAGCTGCCCGTCCCTAACAATACCCCATTGTTGCACGCCTTGAACTGCTGGATTAACTGAAAATTATCACCACCTGCCGCTGCAACACCACGCTTATTTGCAGAGGTTTTTTGAATCAGTAGTGTTCGACTGGTTTTAGATGCAAGCAGCGAAGCCGTTTGCTCCAGATACTGATAACTGCTGAACAATACCAATACACGGCCATCAACTTGCTCAATCAGCGATAACAAATGTGAAGCAAAGCACTCAATAAATTCAGCATGCTCTGGCTCAACCGGCAATGGCGGTAGATACAAAATGGCCTGCTGCTGATGATCTATTTCACTGCTCATACGGTTAAAACTTGCCGGTGGCAAACCCAACGAAGATAAAAAGCGGGAGGGATCATCAGCTACGGATAATGTCGCCGAGGTAAACGCCCATCTCGCGTTGGATTCCTGTTGCAAATCTTGCAACAAAGCGGACAAGTGCAAAGGGATCGACTGCATTAAAAAGCCATTGGTTCTAGCTTGCACCCAACACAAGCCCTCCGAGCTAGCAATAGCAGTCAAGCACGCCAATAAATGCTGACTTTTAATTGAGAGCTCCAACAAAATCTGGTCGCGCTGCTCCAGCTGCTGCAAGCTACTCGCCATACGATCAAAGACGCCAACCCAGTGCATGACCACTGCACGGTGCCGGAACGCTTCATAGTCAACCAATGAAGGTAACTTCCCACCCAGTTGATCAGCAACAGCTGTTACTTGCGAAATAAATTTAAGCAAACTGCGTTGTTCGGGGCAAAACTCAACCAATACGTCCTGCGCTTGTTTACAAAACGCCTTTATCTTTTTGCTGCTGACTTGTTGACCTAAAATAGTGTCAGCGAAATCTGCCAGGCGATGCGCCTCATCAACTAACACAAGGTCGACTTCAGGCAATAAGTCACCCAGACTTTCTCGACGCATGACTTTATCAGAAAATAAAATACTGTGATTAATCACCAGGATATCGGCGCACTGGGCTTTTGCTCGGGCTAGCATTAATGGGCAACGATCAAACTGAGGACAACGCTGACCAAGACAGTCATCGTTATCACAACTAACCAAAGGATGAATTTGCGGAGTAAGTAACGACTCGTACTTCGACAATTCACCATAACCGGTCGTATGGTAAAACTGTTTTATTCTAGCCAAAGCGGGCAAGACTCCCAACTTGGATGTCTTTAAGTGCTGCTCAAGATAATAGGGACACAGATAATTTTTTCGCCCCTGCAATAAAGCTACACGAGGGGATTTCTGTAAAATTTTAGCTACTAAGGGAATATCATGCCGGCAGAGTTGATTCTGTAAATAGCGGCTCGCCGTTGAAATGATAACCCGACGGCCGTACTGAATAATGGGTACAAGGTATGCCAGCGTTTTTCCAGACCCGGAAGGCGCCTCAAGTACTAACGGTTGATTTACCACAGTATCATTAGTTACATCTGACTCAATCAACAACTGAATAGCTTCCGCCATCTGCTGCTGCCCTATACGCGGTAAAAAACGCGACCACTGCTGAGCAAAGGGCCCGTTCGCAGACAATAATTCAGCACTACCAAGTTTTGACATTATTAACGATCACTAACTTATTATACGTACGGCGGGTATTGGAATTGACATATAATAATGCCCTTAATTTTACGACCATTGTAACAAGCTGATTCAAGCCTTAATACAATTCAACGTTTCAATATCACAGCAAATCAAAGACAGCACTCATGAAACAGCCGATTACTACAATTATATTAGCCGGTGGACAAGGCCAGCGATTTAACCAACAGGACAAAGGACTGGTTATCTGGCGAGGGAAAAAGCTGGTGCAATATGTGATTGACCAGATGGAGCCTCAGTGCCAGCAAATCATCATTAACTGTAATCGTAATATTGAGCGCTACCAACAACTGGGGTTTCCACTGACCCACGATGAGCTCGATGGTTTTCAAGGGCCGCTGGCAGGAATTCAAGCATCATTACCGCTAGCAACTCACCAATGGGCACTGGTTTGCGCCTGTGATACGCCTCTATTGCCCCAACATCTGGCAACAACATTACTGCAAGCAGCGAGCTCGCAACAGGCAGATATTGCCTACCCTCTCGCCCATAATCGCCAACATTATTTACCGGTACTCTTAAAGCGGTCACTCCTAAACGACATTAACCGGTATTTAGCCAATGGGGAGCGAAGCTTGAAGGGGTGGTACCAGACCATGAATACAGTTGCCGTGCCCTTTACTGCAGAAAAGGCCGCTTTTAGCAACTTTAACGTCCCTGAAGACTTACTTTAAACCGCTATTACAGGCATAAAAAAACCGCTGATTAGGGCAATCAGCGGTTTTGGACTAATACAAAGCTAAATAAGCTTACTTTTTCTTCGCTTTAGCCTTTTTCTTAGCAGCTGGCTTCTTCTTAGCTGCTTTTTCTTGGGTGCTGCCTTTTTCTTGGCAGCTGGCTTTTTCTTAGCTACTGCTTTTTTCTTAGCAGGCTTTTTCTTAGCTGCTTTTTTCTTAGCTGGCTTTTTCTTAGCTACTGCCTTTTTCTTAGCAGGCTTCTTCTTAGCAGCAGCTTTTTTCTTAGCTGGCTTTTTCTTAGCGGCCTTTTTGGCTTTAGCAGCAGCTTTCTTAGCAGCAGCTTTGGCTTTAGCAGCAGCTTTACGCTCTGCAGCCTTGGCTTTAGCAGCGGCTTTCTTAGCAGCAGCTTTGGCTTTAGCAGCAGCTTTACGCTCTGCAGCCTTGGCTTTAGCAGCTAACTTTCTGGCAGCGGCTTTAGCTTTAGCAGCAGCTTTACGCTCTGCAGCTTTAGCTCTTGCCGCAGCTTTACGCGCAGCAGCCTTAGCTCTTGCTGCAGCCTTCTTCTCAGCTGCCTTCACTTTCTTAGCTTCAGCCTTTGCTGCTGCAGAAGCTTTACGGGCTACTACACGGGCATCTGCCAGCTTTGCACGCAAACCTGATAGCTTACCGCCAATTTTAACTACTCGGGCTCTTGCACGCTTAGCAGCGTTCTTATCGACAGCCTTACCAGATTTAGCCGCTTTCTTCTTAGCTGCATCTGATGCTTTCTTCAAAGCGGCCTGGGTTTTCTTTTCAGCAGCTATAGACGCCTGCAGTTTAGCTAATACCGCTTCTGCACTTGCCAATGCTTTTACTACATCAACTTTCTTCTTAGCTTTCTTTGCCGGTGCCTTTTTGGCAACGGCCTTTCTAGCTGCTGGTTTCTTTTTGGCTTTTGCTTTTGCTGTTGCCATTATGGTTTCTCCTCAAATGTGATCACATTTGTGCTAACTCAGTTTCTTAATTCGAGTTAAACAACAAACAGGAAATAAGAAAACTAGCACCGATTTTTAAAATCAATTTAATTTTTAGACTAAAAAATGGAAATACAAAAGTTTTTTTTCGATTTTCAATGCTTTTTTTTCGATTTTTTGCCTATTTTGATAAAAAAGAGATGAAAAATGAGATTTGGCGCATATTTTTATTTTAGTTTGCACAAAATGGCAAAAGTCCGAACTGGGTACTTTCCCTTAAAACATAACAAGGTTTTTACAATCAAAATCAATGATTATGATGTTTTGGGCAAATAATTATCGATAATCGAAGCCATCATTTCTATGTGATCCGGGTGTTCATTCAGACAGGGAATTAGGTTGAACTGCTCCCCTCCAGCTGCAATGAAAACGGCTTTATTTTCATATTGAATTTCTTCCAGCGTTTCTAAACAATCAGCAGCAAATGCAGGGCATATTACGTCAACATGTTTAATCTCTTGCTCACCCAGCTCTTTGAGCACTTCAATCGTGTATGGCGACAGCCATTTAGCAAAACCAATTCGTGACTGAAAGCTCACCAGCCACTGCCCCTGATTCAAACCTAATTTTTCCGCCAATAATTTTGCTGTACCCATGCATTGCTCATAATAGGGGTCGCCAGCATCAACATAACGTTGCGGGATGCTATGAAAAGACATCAATAAACGATCCGGGCGCCCGGTTTGCGACCACTGCTCCTCAACCGAGTGAGCCAGTGCTTTTATGTAAAGCGGGTGATCGAAATACTGCTTAATAATGTGAACCGATGGAATATCACGCTGACGGACAATAATCGCTGCCAACTGATCATAAATACTACCTGTAGTTGTTGCCGAGTATTGAGGATACAAAGGCAGCAGCACAATATGATCCACACCTTGCTGCTGGAGTTCGCTAACCACATCAGCAAGGCAAGGGCCCGAATAGGTCATTGCCAGCTTCACTTGAGGGCAATCGGCTTTACCATAAGTCGTTTGCAGGTGTGTTTGCAGCTTGTCGGCCTGTGCTACGGTAATAACACGCAAGGGCGATCCATCCTGCTGCCAGATTTTTTGATAAGCCCTGGCAACTCTCGGCGTTCTGAAATTCAGAATAATTAAATGCAAAATCCACCACCAAATTGCGCGTGGGATTTCTACTACCCGGGAATCAGACAAGAACTCCTTTAAAAATGACCGCACTGCATTTTTGGTGGGTTCAGCAGGCGTGCCCAGGTTCATTATCACAACAGCTTTTTTCATTAAGGGTTCCGAAATGGTTAGTGGTATAGATGATTGCTAACAATTATTAATCGAATGGAAATTAGCTACCCGTTAGTTATACGTTAGTTTCAGGACTTTGGTGCAGTATTATAAAAGCTGTATAGATAAGTCACCATAAAAAAGGCCCCAATCAAGGGGCCTTTTTTGCTAGCATTTAGCTTAAACCGCTAAAGCCCGGTAAACTTTTTCACGTATTTCATCTACGCTACCCACGCCCTCTACACATCGATAAACTGGCACATTATCACCCTGCATATCCTGATAGAAAGCTACTAATGGCTCAGTCTGCTCATGATAAACATTTAAACGGGTCCGAACTGTATCCTCAGCATCATCTTTGCGCTGTAGCAACGGCTCGCCAGTTTCATCATCGAGCCCATCTTGCTTCGGTGGATTAAACACAGTGTGATAAACACGACCCGATGCTTCATGCACACGACGGCCACTCATACGAGTCACTATTTCCTCATCATCCACTGCAATCTCCAATACCACATCAATCTCAACATTGGCAGCCTGCAACGCTTCCGCTTGTGGAATAGTGCGCGGAAATCCATCAAATAGAAATCCGTTAGCGCAATCACTTTCAGCGATACGCTCTTTTACAATACCTATAATAATTTCGTCAGAAACCAAACCGCCCGAATCCATCACCGCTTTAACCTGAAGCCCCATAACTGTTTCGGCTTTAACTGCGGCCCTTAGCATATCGCCGGTAGAAATCTGCGGGATACTAAATTTTTCACAAATGAATTGTGCTTGAGTACCTTTGCCGGCACCTGGGGGGCCTAATAAAATTGCTCGCATATAAATGCTCCTGACATTACTGAAGGTAGCTAGCCCGGGGTTCAAAAAAACCAAGCTGACCAGAATGGCGCAACACCATACACAGGTAACCTCCTAAGCTCAAGCAAATCGAGTTTAGACCAGCAAGCCTCAGAACAATCACTTTAAAATCAATCACTTAAGATAGTATTTTATTTAACCAGCAACAGCAAAAAGCATTCATTGGCACAGTTTAAAACCCACTTTGCTTGGCCTTCTCCCAAAGCTCATCCATTAGCTCCAGACTTGCATCAGCGGGGGAACTATGGGCCAGCGATAACTGCTCTTCAATAAACCGAAAGCGCTGTTCAAACTTTCGGTTTGCTTTACGCAAAGCCGTCTCTGGCTCTATCTTTAAATGACGCGCAATATTGACCGCACAAAACAACACATCTCCCATTTCTTCCTCAATAGATTGTGGTGATTGCTGCTCTCTTGCTGCTAACAATTCTTCAATTTCTGATTTCAGGTGCATTAACACTTGATCAACATCATCCCAATCAAAACCAACGGCTGCCGCTCTTTTTTGCAGTTTAGCCGCACGAGCTAATGCCGGCAGAGCCAACGGTACATCGTCTAACACGGCTGACTGCTGCTTGGCCTGCCGTTCCGATGTTTTGATTGACTCCCAGTTACGCTTAATGTCTTCAGTAGCAACCTGTTGTTGCCCCACACGACTGCGCAGCGTGCCATCTGGAAATACATGCGGGTGACGTCGAATCAACTTGGATATCAGCGTGGAAACAATATCGGAAAAATTGAAATGATTCTGCTCATTACCTAATTGGGCATGAAACACCACTTGAAATAAGACATCGCCAAGCTCTTCCTTTATCTGCTGAAAGTTGCCACTGACAATAGCATCCTCCAGCTCATAACTCTCTTCAATAGTATGCGGAGCGATAGTGGAAAAATCCTGCACTAAATCCCAAGGACAGCCATCTTGGGGATCACGCAATCGCGACATTAAATACAATAGATCGTCTAGCGTGTACTCAGGCAAAACCTAACCGCCTCCCGCACGCGTTCAGCAGACAATACATTAGGCAAGCGATTGATCCGCACGAGTAAATTACCCAGCGCTTCCAAACCAGCAATTTCAACACTTAAGTTCATGGTGGCAGTATTCGCTAATTTATCAGACAAGGTATTTACTGCGATAACATTGATGCGGGCATTAGCTAGCATAGTAGTAACATCACGTAGTAAGCCACTTCTGTCATAAGCCTTGATAACAATATCAACCGGATAGGTTACTTCTGGCGTATCACCCCAGCTCACTTCAATAATCCGCTCAGGCTCGGTATATTGCAACTGCAATACTTTATTACAATCTTCCCGGTGAATACTCACCCCACGCCCTTGAGTAACGTAACCAATAATCACATCTCCAGGCAGTGGCTTACAGCAGCCGGCATAGTGAATCAGCAAGTTCCCCACACCTCTTACATGGATGGCATCATTACTGACTTGCGTTGATTTAGGCTCAGCAGGTTTTAACGTAGGCTCCGGTAACTGCTGGAATAAATGCTGGACTGCATGCATCACTTGCGCAGCGCTGATATCGGCAGAACCCACTGCCGCATACATATCCTCAACCGCATGATGACCAAAGTACTTAGCCAGCGCTTTGTAATCAAGACTAGTCAAAGCCAAACGCTTACAGATTTTTTCAATAAGGCCTCGACCTGCCGCAACATTATCCTCGCGAGCCTGCTGCTTAAACCAGTGTTGCACTTTGGCGCGAGCGCGACCTGACTTTAAATAGCCCAGGCTGGACTGTAACCAATCGCGACGTGGGGCATTTTCTTTCGACGTAAGGATTTCTACCCGTTCGCCAGTACCTAACTGATAGGTAAGCGGCACAATGCGACCATTGACTTTGGCCCCACGGCAACGATGCCCTACCTCAGTATGAATATGGTAAGCAAAATCCAAAGGCGTTGAACCTTGCGCTAAATTCACTACATGCCCTTCTGGAGTGAAAACATAAACTCTATCCTGTGCACGCGAAAAATGCTCCGCCACTTCCGAAGAGCCTGCCCCGGTTTCTTCATGCCAATCCAACACCTGTCGCAGCCAGGCAATCTTTTCTTCATAGCTATTGCCGCCCTGATTATCGCTGCCTTTGTAGCGCCAATGCGCGCACACACCAAATTCGGCTTCTTCATGCATTTGGAAGGTGCGAATTTGTATTTCTAATACTTTACCTTCGGGACCTATAACGGCAGTATGAAGTGACCGATAACCATTATCCTTAGGGTTAGCGATGTAATCATCGAACTCATTGGGAATATTCCGCCACAAACCATGCACTAAGCCCAAGGCCGCGTAACAGTCTTTCATTTCCGGCACCAACACACGCACGGCACGAATATCGTACACCTGGGAAAAGCCAATTCCTTTGCGTTGCATTTTTCGCCAAATGCTGTAGATGTGCTTGGCTCGACCGCTTAGCTCAGCCTCAATCCCGCTGGATTGAAGTACGGACTGCAAGCTACTAGTGACTTCCATAATATAACTTTGTCGATTTAAACGTTTCTCATCTAATAGCTTGGCAATTTTTTTATATGCCACAGGCTGTAGATAGCGAAAAGATAAATCTTCTAATTCCCACTTAATCTGACCAATACCTAAACGGTGTGCCAACGGCGCATAGATATCATGTACTTCCCTTGCAACCCGGTAACGCTTGGCAGGATTATTTTTTACCATACGGATAGCACACGTACGTTCGGCCAATTTGATTAACGCAACGCGTACATCATCAACCAGTGCCACTAGCATTTTGCGAATATTGTCTTTCTGGGCTTCAGCCTGACCTAGCACCGGACTATCACTGGCAACGACCTTACTCATCGCAGCCATGCGCATAACACCCGCAATCATACGACTAATTTCGTCACCAAATTGTGACTCCACAACACTTAACTCCAGCTTTTCTTCCCTGACCGCGCGATACAAAATAGCGACTATTAACGATGGCTGATCCAAGCGTAAATCGGCCAAAATTTCAGCCATTTCCAAACCGATGCGAAAACTACTGGTCATTTCATCCCAGGCTTTATCCGAAACTGCAATAGCCTTTTTTTCAGCCTGATAACTCAGCTCACAAGCTTGCTGCAACTGCTTTTTATCGAGCTCAGCATCAACAGGCAATCGCGCCAGCCAACGTTCTATATTGACTGAACCATCATCATTTTCCGGATGTTCTTCGCGGACTTTTACCATCGTTATTATATTAATCCTTTTGGTAATGAATAGAAGACGCTAACCATCACCACTAACGTCCGTTAGTGCCGAGTCAAATACCCCCGTCGATAAGTAACGATCACCTCGATCGCAAATAATCGCAACTATCACCGCATTTTCAACCTCGGCTGATAACTGCAATGCTCCCGCAACTGCACCACCAGAAGACACACCACAAAATATGCCCTCTTCTGCAGCTAAACGTTTCATCGTTTGCTCAGCCAACTGCTGATCGATATCGATCACCCGGTCTACTCGTGTACTATCAAAAATACTCGGTAGATATTGTTCTGGCCAACGCCGAATACCCGGAATACTGGAGCCATCTTCTGGCTGCAAACCAATAATTTCAATAGCTGGATTTTGTTCTTTTAGATAGCGCGAAACCCCCATAATGGTACCGGTGGTACCCATAGAACTCACGAAATGAGTAATTCGCTGTTGCGATTGTTGCCAAATCTCTGGCCCTGTCGTTTCATAATGGGCTATGGGATTATCGGCATTTGCAAACTGATCCAGCACAATCCCTTTGCCTTCTGCTTGCATCGCCAGAGCCAAGTCTCTGGCCCCCTCCATACCTTGTTGCTGGGTGACTTCAATCAGCTGCGCACCATAAGCAGCCATTGCCAGCTTACGCTCTGTACTCATATGATTGGGCATAATCAGCAGCATTTTATAACCTTTAATCGCCGCGGCCATTGCCAGTGCTATACCGGTGTTACCACTGGTCGCTTCTATTAACGTATCGCCAGGTTTAATGTCACCACGCATTTCTGCACGGTTGATCATACTCAGCGCAGGCCGATCTTTAACAGATCCCGCAGGGTTATTGCCCTCAAGCTTTAGCAAGATGGTATTGGTGGAATCTCCTATCATTCGCTGTAAGCGAACTAGCGGGGTAGAACCTACATAATCTTCGATGGTTGGAAAGACCATAACAACTTAAAACCTATTACATTCAGTGTGAATTATTAAATATCGACGATGATACACTGGCAATTTGCAATGAACCAGCAAGCCCACTCAGGCAACTTATAATTCCACCTTTTATGACTACAATTAGTTCGCAGATCTAGCGAAATAGTTCCCGGCTTTTTAACGGTTTATCACCTAAATAGACTTTTAATAACTGCCGACAAAGCTGTTTCGCGATGCGGCGATTGTGTTCATCAAACTGACCACAAGCAATGCCCAATAAATCCTTCCCCAGATAAACTGTGCCTGGAACTTGCTGGGCTTCGCCGGCAGGCACGCGTACCAGCCCCTGACCAACTAATAGTTGATAATGGTCAACTGGATCAAGCTGCTGGCCGGATTCCGCATCAACGGTCAAATCCAGGCCGTAACCCATCTCCTCTAATAAACGAAATTCAAAGCGGCGTAAAATTAGATCGATAGCTTCATCTCGCTGCAAACTTTTTAGCGCCCACTCATAGAGCGTATAAATCTCACTATGCACGTCATAGGACTGCAATAAACGCGACAGTAATTCATTAATATAAAAACCACTATATAAACGCTCTGCATGCAAGGGCATAGACGCCCCTCGGCACTCAAGTGCAGTAATGGTTTTTAAATCGGTTTTACCGGTCCAGCTAATTATTAGTGGAATAAAAGGTTGAGTTGCAGCACGTTTTTGCTTGGCTGTTTTGGAACTGGAGCGAACACCTTTGACCACACCGCTAATACGGCCAAAATCAGCGGTAAGAAAATCAACAATTAAGCTACTGTCGCGAAAGTTGCGCGTATGGAGAATATAAGCGGGCTGAGCATCGACGCGCATAAACTCAGCACCGATCAGTCAAATAATCACTGGAGAGAAAATTATTCATCATAACCTAAACTACGTAGTGCACGCTCATCGTCAGACCAACCAGACTTCACTTTCACCCATAATTTAAGCATAACTTTACGTTCAAACATGTTTTCCATTTCCAGCCTCGCCTCTTGGCCAATTAAACGCAATCGACTACCTTTATCACCAATCACAATGCGTTTTTGCCCTTCACGCTCGACCAGAATTAACGCGTGGATATGTAAGCTTTTACCACTGTCTTTAAAATCTTCGATTTCAACCGTCATGGCATAGGGCAACTCTGCACCCAACTGTCGCATGATTTTCTCCCGCACCAACTCCGCCGCCATAAAACGCTGACTACGATCAGTGATTTGATCTTCAGGAAATAGATGGATCGATTCAGGTAAAAAATTATGAATCGCTTGCTCTAAAGGCTCCAGATTTGAACCGTTCAATGCAGAGACTGGAATGAGTTCTGCAAAATTCATTTTTTGGTTACAGGATTCTACAAAAGGCAGTAACATCGATTTATCTTTAATTTGATCGACTTTATTAATCACCAATATCACCGGACAATCCGCGTGCTTCACTTGACCTAACACCCATTCATCGGCGTCAGTCCACTGCCCACGTTCGACTACAAACACCACCACATCCACATCATTAATGGTTGAGCTGGCAGCGCGATTCATATAGCGGTTAATAGCCTTATCCGCATCTCCGCCCTGATGAATACCAGGCGTGTCGACAAATATTGTTTGACAGTCACCCTCGGTTTTAATCCCCATCACCCGGTGACGGGTAGTCTGCGGCTTGCGCGAGGTAATGCTGATTTTCTGGCCGAGAATATGATTCAGCAATGTGGATTTACCCACATTGGGGCGACCAACAATAGCAACGTAACCACAACGGGGTTGTTCTGTCATAAGTATGTCTTTTAGTTAAAATTAATCGAACGATTATAGCTGCAAGAAATCCAATGCGGCCTGCGCAGCAACCTGTTCGGCAACTTTGCGGCTTGAACCCGAGCCGGTGAAACTCTGCTGCAAATGCTCCACTTGGCATTCTACGTCAAACAGCTGCTGGTGATCACTACCCGTGGTAGCGCGTAATAAATACTTGGGTAATCCGCGGCCTTTTGATTGCAGCCATTCCTGCAATAAAGATTTTGCATCTCGATTGGATTGCTGCGGAGAAATAGCCAGTAGTCGTGACTGATACCATGTCAATACATGTTGCCGACAGCTATCCATACCACCATCAAGAAATATCGCACCAATTAAAGCCTCAACCGCATCAGCCAAAATTGACTCACGGCGATGGCCGCCACTTTTCAATTCGCCCGGACCTAAATTAAGGTAATCACCCAGCTCGAATTCTATGGCAATCTCAGCTAGTGTGGCACCTTTGACTAACTGCGCCCGCATCTGACTTAGTTCACCTTCACGACAGTCAGGAAACTTGTAAAACAGCGCTTCAGCCATAAGAAAGTTAACAATAGAGTCACCCAAAAACTCTAACCGCTCATTGTTGTTGGCGCCAATACTGCGGTGACTTAACGCCAATTCAACGAGGGATATATCATTAAACTGATAGCCTAATCGCCTCACTAACGTACGTATTTTAGTTGGATTCAGTGACACTCGTTTAGGCCAGCTTACTATCTTTTGTCAGCTTTGAATTCGAATAGTAAATCATCAAACTTTACTACTACATCAATGTTATACATCATCGGTAAACGCTGCTCATACCTAGCATCAATCTTGATAATACCTTTATCGTTCTTAATACCGATATCTCTGGCATTCACCCCTTCAATCATATTGATTTCAAAAAACTTTCCAATTTTTGACTTCATGGCCCCGGTGCTCATGCCTTTAAATTCGTCCTTATCAATGGCCGACTGAATCGAGCTACGAACCGTAGCGCCTTCAATATAAACCGGGATCAATTTAATGGCCACAGTAGCGGCAAAACCGATAATCAATAGAATAAATAATATGGCCAATAGTGATAGGCCGGTTTGACGATGGGGAGTATGCATTGTAGTGGTTGCTCCTGTTGCTGGCTTTGCACCAAGTTTAGTGCCAATCCGCATAATTGTCCTGTAATTATACGGACACTATTGTATTAAACCGTCACGACTAAAGCTGGGTAGCTGCCCAAACGACGGCCAGTGCATCCAGATAGCAAACGCTTTACCTACAATGCGCTGCTCAGGCACCTGGCCCCAAACACGACTATCACTGCTGTTATCGCGATTATCACCCATCATCCAGTAATGACCTGGCTTTACTGTAATAGAGAAGTCATCCTTGCGCAGCACGCGCTTATTTTTATGGGCCAAATGCTCAGCGCCTAACAGATTCTCAGAAAATAGTTCAACCTGCGGATTAATTGGTGGTAGCTCTGCTAAAAAAGTTTGCGTAACCGGCTTCCCGTTCACAGTCAACATTTTATCTTTATAGGTAACTTGATCGCCAGGCAAACCTATGACGCGCTTAATAAAATAAATATCTTTATGCGGAGGGAAAAACACCATCACATCGCCGCGCTGCGGCTCCCCCAACTCAACCACCTTAGTTCCCAGCACAGGTAAACGCAGGCCATAAGTAAATTTATTAACCAGAATATAATCACCTACCTGAAGAGTAGGCACCATCGATGCAGAAGGTATTTGAAAGGGCTCAACAATAAATGAGCGCAGTACCAATACTATGGCCAACACTGGGAAGAATGAGCGCGCATACTCGCCAACGATCAGATCCTGCTTGAGATAACTTTCCAGAGAGTCACGTTGCTCCTGAGTATATTTACCCAAGTACTCCACCAACGCCTTAGAACTGGCAAAAGCATTACGGCCTTTGCGAAACAACAGATTATCCAAACCGGTAATAACACCGGACAACAGCGTCAGTATCACTAATACAAACGCAAAATCGCCATCTTTCACTAAAATAACCGCAGCCGCCCAACCCAACCACATAAATGAGACTAAATAAAACATCCATTGATTGGAAGCCGGCATTGTCTCCAGCTGTAGCTGATCAACGGGCACTGGCTGCCCCTTGGTTACGAGCTTATCTACTTTGTTCTGTAATTCAGGACGAACCAGCTTTTCCTGTAAAAACCAAATGACAATAGAGGCTAGTGCCACTAATAATAAAATTGAATCAACCATAGAACCATTTAAACCTTTAACATTTATTTATTATAGTTAGTTGCTCGAGCTAGCTATCCATTTTCAATACTGCCAGAAATGCACTTTGCGGTATCTCAACACTACCCACTTGTTTCATTCGCTTCTTACCCGCTTTTTGCTTTTCCAGTAATTTTTTCTTGCGTGAGGCATCGCCGCCATAACATTTTGCAGTCACATTTTTGCGTAACGCTTTGACTGTTTGCCTTGCTACTATCTGACCACCAATCGCCGCCTGAATAGCGACATCGAACATCTGTCGGTGAATTAATTCTTTCATTTTTTCGGTCAGCGAACGCCCTTTGGATTGAGCGTGATCACGATGCACAATCATCGCCAATGCATCAACCCGATCACCATTAATTAATACATCTAAACGAACCAGATTAGCATTTTCAAAACGCTCAAAACTGTAATCCAAGGAAGCATAACCCCGGCTCACTGATTTCAATCTATCAAAGAAATCCATCACCACTTCATTCATGGGAATTTCAAAACGTAACGACACCTGACGGCCAAGGAATTGCATATCTTTTTGCACGCCGCGCTTTTCTATACACAGCGTTAGTACATTGCCGAGATATTCCTGAGGTACAAGAATACTGACCGCTGCAATCGGCTCGCGAATTTCATTAATTTCACCCGCTCCCGGTAAAGCAGAGGGGTTATCCACCATCAAAATATCGCCATTATTTTTTTCAATTTCATAAATGACTGTCGGGGCGGTAGTGATCAAGTCTAAATCATATTCACGCTCAAGACGCTCTTGAATGATTTCCATGTGCAACATACCAAGGAAACCAATACGGAAACCAAACCCTAAGGCATCTGAAGATTCGGGCTCATAAAACAAGGAAGCATCATTCAGGGTCAGCTTGGCCAAGGCGTCACGAAAATCTTCATAATCATCCGAGGATACGGTAAACATACCGGCGTAGACCTGAGGCTTTATAGTCTGAAACCCCGGCAATTGTTTTACATCAGGGGTTTTAGCATGGGTAATGGTATCGCCTACCGGCGCACCATGAATGTCTTTAATACCCGCTACCACAAACCCCACTTCTCCCGCTTTCAGAGAGCCTGTGACCAGTCGCTTGGGGGTAAATATGCCAATGCTTTCGGCGATATGAGCTTTGCCCTGCGACTTCATAATAATCTTGTCGCCTTTTTTGATCTCGCCATTTTTTACTCGAACCAGCGACACCACACCAAGATAATTATCAAACCATGAATCAATAATCAGCGCCTGCAAGTCGGCGGTCACATCACCTTGGGGAGGCGGAATCAGCTCAACCAGCTGCTCAAGCAACTCATCTACACCCATTCCGGATTTCGCACTGACAGGAATCGCATGGGAGGCGTCAAGGCCGATAATTTCTTCTATTTCGTGCTTCACCGTATCGGGGTCAGCCTGCGGTAAATCCATTTTGTTCAATACCGGTAGTACTTCAAGCCCTTGCTCTATCGCTGTATAACAGTTTGCAACTGATTGCGCCTCAACACCCTGCGCAGCATCTACCACTAGCAATGCCCCTTCACAGGCGGCCAGCGAACGTGAAACCTCGTAAGTAAAGTCAACGTGACCAGGGTATCAATGAAATTCAGCATGTAGATGTTGCCATCTTTGGCTTTATATTTCAGCGTGACACTTTGTGCTTTGATGGTGATACCACGCTCGCGCTCGATATCCATGGAATCTAACACCTGCGAGGCCATTTCGCGGGCGGTTAAGCCTCCGCAAATCTGAATAAACCGGTCGGCCAAGGTAGATTTACCGTGGTCAATATGGGCAATGATGGAAAAATTTCGAATTAAAGCTAAATCACTCACTTACAAATACTACCTAATGGGCCAAGCGCGCGATTTTACAGTAAAGCCCCTAGCGGCGCTATCCGCGAAATGCCATAAGTCCAAGGAAAATCGTTAATAAATGAAATACTTAGCTGGGATGAAGCTGTTGGTGAGCATGGTAGCCCGTTGCTGGCGCCAGACCGATTAAAACTGGCTGCATGGTGATATTGTTACGATTAAACTGGGCGTGAATTCTGACCATACCCACACCCATAGCAAAACCGCACAGGGCGCCGATAAAGGCCATAAAATCACCCGGCCACCATTGACCTATTACTGATGCTCCAGCCAACAATGTCACTAAAGGCAATAAATAAACCAATAGCGCTCCACTAACCAACACCTGCTCGGGTACGCTGATTTCGACCTGATCATCAATCGCAAAATCGGTCGCTACACGTTCACCGAGTAGCACACGGATATGGTGGCGCCTGCCATTACCAATTTTATTCATCATGCCGTGGCCGCAGCCCTTTTGCGCAGAGCACGTATTGCAGGTACTCTGACGAATCGTCTCTACCCACAAACAATCATTTTCAATAGCCACTACGCGGCCGTTTTCTCTCATCATGGCAGTTGTTAAATACACCGTTAGCCGTGGAATAAAGCTGAATGGTTATTGTTGAGTAACCAGAGCGACAGAGGTAGCAACCTGCTGCGCCGTCCTGGCAGGAATTTCACCAACAACCGTTACTCTATGAGGATGCCCCGCCAATAGCAAGGTTCTTGAATAGGCGGTAGTAGCACCGCGCTGTGCGCGCCCTTCTTGTTCGCTCTTGCTTGCAACCTCAAAAAAGACTGAAAATACCGTTAAGCCATCAGTAAATGTGGCCATATCAGAGGTTACACCCGCTGCACCGGTAACAGTGGCGGTAAAACCCTTTGGCAACCAATTCACCTGCCAACCTTCCAAAAGTCGTGATTTTGAAGCCTCTACTTCCATGTTAGGGGCCGCATGCTGAGGCTTAAAGCTATGACCAGCATCGGAAAAATACTCGATAGGCTTGGCCACCCCCACCGTTATATCAACATACTGAAAACGCTCCAACACTTGGCCTTTGCTGCCGATAAGTTCAGAACGCAGCATTAAGCCAGTTGCTTCATCCAAAGCGAGCCTATAGCCAAAACGGTGCTGATCTTTAGGGGTAACCAGTATTTGCACCGCGTTACGCCCGGCCACGCGCGTCTCACCAGTTATATCAAACCGATAAAGATCAGCAATACTGGACGCTTGCTTCGTTCCAGCACTTCCAGCCCCGCCTGAATGCTGGTAAAAACGCAGCAAATGATGACCGGTATGAATACAATTAACCTCATGACCCCGGCGGATAATTTCACGCTGATCGCCATCCAAATAATCGAGGCGCTCGTACTCTTCACCAGCTATCACCGCATGGGCCATGCGCAACGACTCCATCCGCTCGCCTTGCTGAAAACTGAGGGTGCCACTGTAATTTAACTCGCGAAAACTATGTGACATTTTGTCTAGCCAACCGACTGCGTTAATGGGCTGCATTGATTGCACATCGGCAGCCACGCTAACTCGAGGCAGCAAGAAACCCAGCACCAAAAACAACAGCACCAGCCGAAGCTGGTGAGTCGTTGATATTGATCGAATAACACTAGATGTAACACAGAAAGACATCAATCCTACCTATTGCCCTATTTCTTGGCTGCTGGCCCCTGAATATCGTAATTACTCAATCGAGCAAATGACGCCATTCCCTGACCATTGTTTAACACTGCGCGCTGGGTATGGCGCAACATCAGCTGATCAAGTCTTTTTTGCATTTCCAGATCAGCATCTGCCGCGACCACATCATTACTAGCAGCAGGGCTGGTTAACAATCCTGCACTAGGCAAACTCTGATTTTGGTATCCCGCGACACTACCTGATGCCTGCAAACTGCCAGTCCCTGACCCCTGTATAGCCACCGGATAAACCCGACTGGCAACGGCAGGCTGATCAGCTGCTGGTACGCCATTATTCAACCCGGGGTAATCGACCCTGAAGTTTGCACACCAATCACCACTGCGGCGGCGACTGAAGCTGCCACGGCAAAACCGGCAACTGGCTGCCACCAGGCTTTGCTGGCCGTTGACGAATGAGCTGGCTGCTCGCTGATCGCCATACTAACCTGCTTTGAAATGTCCATATGCCGAAATTGCCCATGCACATCCTCGCCATGCATAACATCTCTTGCTAAATGATAACGGGACCAACGCTGTTGCAGCGAAACCTTCTCCTCACCATCAACCGACAGCACACGCCTTAACTCCAACTCCTGCGCCTCACCATCTACTAGCGCTGAAATGGATTCCTGTAACTGCTCGCTCATGAAACTACCTCTTGTACTCAAAACTGCTGTATGACAAAACACAGCATAAAAATTGCCTTCAATTAGCCTTTGACCAAGCTTAAATGCTCTTCTGCCTCTGACTGACCTAATACCTGCTGTTGGACCTGTTTATCAATAGCCTCACGGGCTCTGAAAATTCTGGATCTAACCGTACCTACCGGGCAATCCATGACATCGGCGATATCTTCATAACTCAGACCATCAAACTCTCGCAAAGTTAGCGCCGTGCGCAAATCTTCGGGCAGGGACTTGATGGCAGTATCGACTACCAGTGTCAGCTCCTCTCCATAGAGAACATTTTCCGGATTTTCGATATCCTTCAATGACGATTCCAATTCGTAATGTTCTGCATCAGCCACATCGACATCGGTTGACGGCGGCCGCCGATTTCTAGCCACTAAATAGTTTTTTGCTGTATTAATCGCAATCCTGTAAAGCCAGGTATAAAAAGCACTATCGCCACGAAACTTGGGCAAGGCACGGTACGCTTTGATAAACGCCTCCTGTGCCACATCCTGAATCTCACTGTGATCGCGTATATAGCGGGAAATCAGCCCAAAGATTTTGTGCTGGTATTTAAGTACCAGTAAATCAAAGGCCCGGGTATCACCTTGCTGCACCCTTTCCACCAATTGCTGATCCGTTTGCGTCGCCGCTGCCATTACGCCCCCAGTACTCTGGCGACCTTTCGCATGACTCTGCGCAGCCGTTTGAATAACTTCATTTTGTGCTTTTGCTAACCCCATATTCCGTTGACCATCGCCCCGTCCGGAAATTCTTTTACTGATGCAAAACAACTACAGCAGCACCAAATCTGACTATTATGAACGCCGATATTCCAAGAAGTTCAGCCAACAGGCATTTTTTAATACTAAACTTGCCAATTCCGATAGAAGCAGGTTTATACTAGCCCACTTTTTCAGGAACGACCCTACAATTGTCACACTATCAATGTAACCAACCGCTTAAAGATCGACTATCCCAGCATGAGTAAACAATTTCAGCACGATGTTCTGGTCATTGGTAGCGGCGCCGCTGGCTTATCGCTGGCCTTGCAACTGCCTTCTCACCTGCAAGTTGCCGTGTTATGCAAAGGCGAGCTCAATGAGGGCGCCACCTATTATGCACAGGGTGGTATTGCCGCCGTTTTAGATCAGCGAGACAGCATAGAATCCCATATTGAAGATACCCTCAATGCCGGCGCCAACCTTTGTCATAGTGATGCAGTGACTTTTACTGTAGAAAATAGTCGCAACACAATTGAGTGGTTAGTAGAGCAAGGGGTGCAATTCACCCGTAATACTGATGCAGACAGTTCTTTTCATCTAACCAAAGAAGGGGCCACAGTCAGCGTCGAATTATTCATGCGCCGATGCTACGGACGAGCGGTCTCTG